>CALAED010000152.1 GCA_937891035.1 uncultured Thermomonosporaceae bacterium
AGGTCGCCCACGGCGAAGTTGGTGGCGCCGCAGATCACGTTCTGCGGCTCGCCGGTGCCGTTGACCCGGCCGACGTCCACCTGGCAGTACCGGATCGGCTTTTTGAATCCGGTGAGCTCCTCGATCGCCAGCACCCGGCCCACGACGATCGGGCCGGCGACGTCGGGCCCGTCGACCGACTCGACCTCGAGGCCGGCCGCGATCAGCCGCTGCGCCAGGTCCCGGCCGCCGACGCCGGCCGGCAGGTCGGCGTACTCGCGCAGCCACGAAAGCGGGGCCCGCATCAGATCTCCATCCCGAACGGGAGGGTGAACCGGACGTCACCCTCGACCATGTCGTGCATGTCCTCGACGCCGTGCCGGAACATCAGCGTCCGGTCGACGCCCAGGCCGAACGCCCAGCCGCTGTAACGGTCGGTGTCGACGCCGCAGGCGGTCAGCACGCGCGGGTTGACCACACCGCAGCCACCGAGCTCGATCCAGCCCTCGGACTTGCAGGTACGACACGGCGGCGCGCCCGGCTCGGCGGAGCCGCCGCGGCAGACGAAGCACTGCATGTCCACCTCGGCCGATGGCTCGGTGAACGGGAAGTACGACGGCCGGAACCGGGTACGCAGCCCGGCACCGAACATGCCGGTGACAAAGGCGTCGATCGCGCCGCGCAGGTCGGCCATCCCGATGCCCTCGTCGACGACGAGGCCCTCCATCTGGTGGAAGACGGGGCTGTGGGTGGCGTCCAGCTCGTCGGTGCGGAACGTCTTGCCGGTGCACACGACGTACACCGGCAGCTCACGGCTGAGCAGCGCGCGGATTTGCACCGGCGAGGTGTGCGTGCGCAGCACGAGCCCGGAGTCCTCCGACTCGACGAACAAGGTGTCCTGCATGTCGCGGGCCGGATGGCCGGGCGGGAAGTTGAGTGCGTCGAAGTTGAACCACTCCGCCTCGACCTCGGGGCCTTCGGCGAGCTCGAAGCCCATGGAGATGAAGACGTCGGCCATCCGTTCGGCGGTGGTGGTCAGCGGGTGCCGGGCGCCACGCGGCGCGCGGTCCCAGGGCAGGGTGACGTCGACGGCCTCATCGACGAGGACCCGCCGGTCGCGCTCGTCCTCGAGCTCGGCCTGCCGCGTCTTGAGCGCGTCGGCGATCTGTTTGCGGGCGGCGCCGACGCGACGCCCCGCGTCGGCCTTCGCGTGCGGTGGCAGCGCGCCGATCTCGCGGTTGGCCAGGGCGAGCGGAGAACGGTCGCCGGCGTGCGCGAGCCGGACCTGCTTGAACGCCTCCAAGTCGGCGGCGGCCGCGATCGCCGCCAGGGCCTCATCGCGCATGCGGGTCACCTCGTCGGGCCGCAGGGACGCCACCTCGACGGGGTCGTAGGACTTGTTCGGTGCTGACATGACGGTAAGAAAACTCCAGCCTGGGCGGGGTCTGGACGCTTGGACGCCGCGACGCCCGCGAGTCTAGTGGGCAAGCAGGATCCCTTCGCGCAACCGGCGATGCGGCGAAGAGCCGACGGCGCCCGCTCGGCGTCCCCTGGTCCTCGAGTTCTCGAATTCTCGAGTTTCGCCGGGTCTTCAGGCGAAGTCGGGGGCGCCGGCGGGCAAGGTAAATCGGAACTCGGCGCCGCCGCCGGGCGCCTGCCGCACCACGATGCCGCCGCCGTGCGCCTCGACCAAGCCCTTGACGATGTAGAGCCCGAGGCCGGTGCCGCCGCGCCGCTTGCCCTGGCTGCGCCAAAACCGCCGGAAGACGCGCTGGGCGGCCTCGGGCGGGATGCCCTCGCCCTCGTCGCGTACCACTACGACGGCCCCTTCTCCGTGGAGGTCCGGCTCTACCGTAATCGTGACGGTACCAGCGCCGTGCCGCACCGCGTTTTCGGTGAGGTTGGCGAGGATCTGGTCGATCTTGTCGGGGTCGAGCCACATCTCGGGCAGCGTGCCGCGTACGACGAGCCGGAAGCGGTCTTCGGGGTCGCCGGCCGCCACCCGGCCCGCGATGACCTTGCGCGCCTGATCGGCCAGGTCGACGACCTGGCGGCGCACTTCGAGCCGGCCGGCGTCGATCCGCGACACGTCGAGCAGCTCGGTGATCAACCGCGTCACCCGGTCGGCGTCGGCGTTGACCGTCTCCAGCATGATCCGTTTTTGGTCGTCGTTGAACCGTTGCCACTTGGCCAGCAGGGTGGCCGTGAAGCCCTTGACGCTGGTGAGCGGGGAGCGCAGCTCATGCGCCACGGTCGAGACGAGGTCGGCGCGGTCGCGGTCCTGGCGGGCCCGGCAGTGGGCCGAGCGCAGCGCGACCGAGAACCGCTCCACGCGGCGCGCGGTGTCGCGGCGGTAGGCCGCGGTCACCAGCAGCTCGGTGCCGTTCGGCAGGTAGAGGGTTAGCTCCGGGTGACGGGTGCGGGTCGACAGGCCGCCGTAGGGGTCCAGGCACTTCCACCAGTCACGCCCCTCGGCGTCGTGCAGCGTCAGCACATCGGGCAGCTCTTTGCCGAGCGCCTCGGCGCGCGTCATGCCGATCAGCTTGGCCGCGGTGGTGTTGAGGATGATGACCCGCCGATCGGCGTCGGCCACGATCAAGCCGTCGGGGAGATCGTCGGGGGACGCCGGTTCGGAATGGACGTCGGCCGGCGGGGACGCCGCGCCATCACCCTCGCGGGGATCGCCTCGACCCACGACGACCTCCATCTCGTCCCGTCTCGTCGTCCATCGTCACCTCGGGGACCCGGCAGCCGGGACACTCGGGATCCAGAAGCACTCTAGCGGCATGACCCGCATGCCGGGAGTCTTGCGCCGCGGCCATCCCGCCTCGCCCACGTGTGGCGGGATGGCGGTGCGTCAGCGCAGGGGGGCCGTGGTCGGGTCCCGTTGCGCGCGGATGGCCTCCGGCACGCTTTCATACAGGGCGAACACCCGGCCGAGACCGGCGATGTGCAGCAGGCGGCGCTGCGCCGGGCGCACCCGGGCGAGCGAGATGGCCCCGGCCGGACCGGCCTCGTTGGCGTCGTTGGCGTCGTTGGCGTCGGCCGGGCCGTCCGGGCCGTCGGCGTACTCCGCGCCGGGCTTGCCGGTCGCGGCGCGGCTTCGGTCCTCGGCCCTGGCGCGCAGCCGGTTTTGGGCGGCCACCAGCGCCCCGAGGCCGGCGGCGTCACAGAACCGTACGTTTTCGAAGTCGATGATGATGCGCGCGAAGCCCGCGTCGGTGAGCTCGAAGAGCCGCTTGCGCAAAATCGCGACGGTCCGCAGATCTATCTCTCCGGCCACCTCGGTGACCACGATGCCGGCACCTGCCTGGAGGATGTCGAACCGCCAGTCCTCGGGCCCGGGATCTGCCCCGGCGCCCGGTGCGGGGCGGCAACGCAGGCTGCCGGCGTAGCGCAAGACCGCATCCTGACGGCCGGTCCGCTGCCCGTCATCGCTCATGTCGATATGCCTCCACCGGAGCCTGGCCCCGGTCAGTCCATCGTTCGTCACTGCTCCGCCCCCGCCTTGATTCCGTCGATCGTGCGTCCGCCGCCCGGGTCCGCCCGAGATGTCCCCGGTCGGTCCGGTCGCGCCCCCGCGTTCCCGCGCGAGTGCGGCCACCCGCCCCCATTGCCGTAACCATCACGTCAGACGCCGAGATCCCCCGCTGGGTTGACTTCTGCCCTCCCCGACCGGCGGGTCCACGGCCGGAAAGACTGGGCCCGCCGGATGGCCGATGAGAACCGTAATCGCTTCCAGCCACCCCGAAACTCCCCGGCCGCACGGCGACGGCCCCTCAGTACACGCCCGTTTACATCCTGTTATATGCGGATTCGCAGATGTTAGATCTTTGCAGGGCGTTACCGAACGCGTGCGCGAATCACTGTCCGCATCCGGCCAGAATTCCCGCGTTCACCGTAGGTGACCGCATCCGTGTCGAGATCCGCCGGGAACTCGCGTGTCAGGTCTCACATTCGTCACGATTGCCGCCGGCCGCCGAATGCTGCGGCTGAAGCGTGACATTTCTGGAAATCGTCTTCGGTATACAGTCTTCAATTTGAAGGGCGGACCCCGCCACCCACGCTCCTCGCCCCGTCGCCCCGAGAGGAGAACCCCGCACCCATGCGTACGCGCAGCCTCGCCGCGGTATTCGCCGCACTCCCACTCGCCCTGGCCGCCGCATGCTCTGGAAACGGCACCGCGTCCTCCCCGCCCACCGTCGCCGGCGCCGCCGCCGACAATCGGCCGGTCAAGAACGGCGGAACGTTGACCATCGCGCTTGACGCCGACCCCGACGTCCTCGACCCGACGAGGGCCACCACGCTCAACGGCCGCATGGTCTTCGCCAGCATGTGCGAAAAGCTCTACGACATCGACGCCGACACCAAGCTGGTGCCCCAGCTGGCCACCGCGCCGCCGCGGCTGTCGGCGGACGGCAAGACGGCAACGATCAAACTGCGGACCGGCATCAAGTTCAATGACGGCACCGTCTTCGACGCCGCCGCCGTCAAGACCTCCCTCGACCGGCACCGCACCTTGGACGAGTCGGCCCGGGCCGCCGAACTGGCCGCCGTCGACAGCGTCACCGTCGTCGACCCGGCTACAGTGCGGCTCACCCTGTCGCGGCCGTTCGCCCCGCTCACCGCCCAGCTCGCCGACCGCGCCGGGATGATCCTCTCCCCCGCGGCGCTGGACCGGCTCGGGGACAACTTCGGCACCGCCCCGGTATGCGTGGGGCCCTTCAAGTTCGCCAGCCGTACGTCCGGCAGCCAGATCGTGCTCGAGCGGGCCACCGACTACTACGCACCGGACAAGGTCAAGCTCGACCGGATCATCTACAAGATCATCGTCGATCCGAACGTACGGGCCGCCAACCTCAAGTCGAACGACATCCAGATCGCCACCCGGCCGCGCCCCAACACCATCGCGGGTCTGCTGTCCGACCCGAACCTGAGGGTGGTCTCCGGCGGCGGGCTCGGCTTCTACGGAATGCACATCAACATCGGCAACGTCAAAGGCGCCACCGAGGCCTACGGCACCGTGAACACCCCGCTTGGCCGTAGCCCCCAGCTGCGCCAGGCGTGGGAGCTGTCCCTCGATCGGAACGCCATCAACAAGACCGTCTTCAACGGCATGTACCAGCCCGACTGCGGCCCGCTCCCCCTCGAGAGCCCGTACCGCGCGCAGAACCTGACCTGTTCGAACCGCGACGTGGCCAAGGCCAAGCAACTGGTGGCGCAGTCCGGAATCAAGACGCCGATCCCGGTCACCATGAACGTGCCCAACGACTCCGACGGGATCCGGCTCGGCGAGGTCATCCAGCAGATGACCAAGGAGACCGGCTTCAACGTCACCGTGCGTCCGATGGAGTTCGCCACCACGCTCGAACTGGGCAAGGCGGGCAAGTTCGACGTCATGCTCGACGGCTGGTCGGGCCGGGTCGACCCGGACGGCAACCTGAACAACCAGGTCACCACGGGCGGCGCGAACAACTACGCCGGAATGTCCGACCCGGGGATCGACGACCCGATCAAGCAGGCGTCCACGCTCCTCGACGTGGCGCAGCGGCAGGCGCTCTACACCAGGGCGACCCAGCGCGCCGCCGAGCTGCGCGGATACATCTACCTCTACCGCCAGAAGGAATACCTCGGGCTGAACAAGAGCATCGCCGGCGTCGGGCCCTTCGCCGACGGCCTGCCCCGGCTCATCAGCGCCGGATACGCGCAGTAGTGGTCCGGTGCCGTCGTGGGCTGGTTCATTCTGCGCCGCGCCGGAGCGGCGATCATCGTTCTCTTCCTGGGCAGCGCGCTGGTCTTCTTCGGGATCAGGGCGCTGCCCGGAGACCCGGCCACGGTGCTCGCCGGGCAGGAGGCCTCGCAGGAGGCCATCGAGGCCATTCGGCACGACTACGGGCTCGACCGGCCGCTGCCCGTGCAGTACGTCGACTATCTGGGCCGGACCCTGCAGGGCGACCTGGGCCGGTCGACCCAGGACAAGCTCCCGGTTGCCGACATCATCATCGAGCGGCTGCCGATCACCATCGAGCTGTCGTTGCTGGCCATCGCCGTGGCCATCGCCATCGGCGTGCTGACCGGGATCGTCGCGGCCGTGCGGCGCGGCAGGTTCGCCGACTACATGGCGACCGGGTTCGGCCTGGTCGGGCTCTCGGTGCCGCATTTTTGGCTCGGCCTGCTCGCGATCTTGCTGTTCTCGGTCACGCTGCGCTGGCTGCCCGCCTCCGGGTACGTGCCGTTCACGCAGGATCCGGTGGGCAACCTGGAGCGGATGCTGCTGCCCGCGCTCGTGCTCGGCACCGGCTTCGCGGCCGTGCTGATGCGGCAGACTCGTTCGGCGATGCTGGGCGCGCTGTCGGCCGACTATGTGCGGACGGCGCGATCCAAAGGATTGGCGGAACGCAGAGTCGTCGGCCTGCACGCGCTGCGCAACAGCCTGACCACGGTGGTGACCGTGCTCGGCCTCCAGGTGGGCGTGCTGATCAGCGGCGCCGTGGTCACCGAGCAGATCTTCGTCATCCCCGGCTTCGGCAAGCTCACCGTCGACGCGGTGGCCACGCGGAACTACCCGGTGATCCAGGCGGTGGTGCTCGTCACCGTCGTGGCGTACGTCCTGGTCAACCTCTGCGTCGACATCTTGTACGCCGTGCTGAATCCCCGGGTCCGGCTGTCGGGGGTGGCCGGTGACTGAGCAGGTCTTGTCCCCCGCCTCCCCGCCGTCCCCCGTACCCGGGGCGCCCCCGGTGATGCGCCGCCGCCGGACCTGGCGGCGGTTCCGCCGCCGGCCGATGGCCATGGCCGGGCTGGTGCTCGTCACCGGCTTCCTGCTGCTGGCCCTGGTCGGCCCGTTCGTCACCGCCGACCCCACGTCCCAGGACTACGCCGCGACGCTGTCCCCGCCATCGCCCGGGCATCCGCTCGGCACCGACGATCTGGGCCGCGACGTGCTGGCCAGGATCGCCACCGGCGCCAGGACATCCCTGCAGGCCGGGCTGGTCTCGACGCTGCTGGCCATGGTCGTCGGCATCCCGATCGGGCTGGTCGCCGGATTTTACCGGCGCTGGCTGGACCCGATCGTGATGCGCCTGGTCGACGTCGTCCTGGCCTTCCCGTTCCTGATCTTCGCCGTCGGGCTGGCGGCGATACTCGGGCCGTCGCTGCGCAACGTGATCATCGCGCTCAGCGTCGCACAGCTTCCCGGCGTCATCCGGATCACGCGCGGCGAGGTGCTCGCGATCCGCGAGATGGACTACATCCCGGCGGCCGTCGCCGACGGTGCCACCGACCCCTACATCCTCTTCCGGTACATCCTGCCCGGTGCGGCGGGCGCCCTCATCGTGCAGGCGACCGTCGCGATCCCAACGGCGATCATCGGCGAGGCCACACTGTCCTTCCTCGGCCTCGGCGTCCAGCCGCCGACGCCGTCGTGGGGCGTGATGCTGACCAGTGCCCAGCAGTTCCTGTCCCAGGCGCCGTGGCTGGCCATCTGGCCGGGCGTGATGATCGCCTTGTCCGCGCTCGGCTTCAACCTGCTCGGTGACGGGCTGCGGGACGTCCTCGATCCCAAGGAAGGCCCCCGATGAGCCTGTTGGAAATGACCGACGTCTCCGTCGGGTTCGCGACCGAGGACGGCCTGGTCCGGGCGGTCAAGGGCATGTCGCTTTCGCTGGCCCACGCCGAGATCCTCGCGCTGTGCGGCGAGTCAGGCTGCGGCAAGACGGTCACCGCGATGTCGATCCCGCGGCTGCTGCCCGCCGAGACGACGCGGCTGTCCGGGTCGATCACGCTCGACGGCCGTGACCTCACCGCGCTGTCGGAGGCGGAGATGCGCGACGTCAGGGGCAAGGACGTCTCGGTGGTCTTCCAGGAGCCGATGACGTCGCTGAACCCGTCGTTCACCGTTGGGTTCCAGATCGGCGAGGTGCTGCGCCGGCACGAGGACCTGTCGCGGGCGGCCGCCCGGGCGCGCGCCGTCGATTTGCTCAAGCTCGTCGGCATCCCCGATCCGGCGAGCCGGATCAAGGAGTATCCGCACCAGCTGTCCGGCGGCATGCGCCAGCGCGTCATGATCGCGATCGCGGTTGCCTGTTCGCCCCGGGTGCTCATCGCCGACGAGCCGACGACCGCGCTGGATGTGACCATTCAGGCCGGCGTGCTCAACATCTTCCGCGATCTGCGCGACCGCCTCGGCACGGCGATCATCCTCATCACCCACGATCTGGGCGTCGTCGCCGACATCGCCGACCGCGCCATCGTCATGTACGCGGGACGCGCGGTGGAAGCGGCGCCGGTCGAGGAGCTGTACGCCCGGCCGCGCCACCCGTACACCGTCGGGCTGCTCAACGCGCTGCCGACGGCCGCGACGGCGGCCGGCCGGCGGCGGCTCGCCGAGATCCCCGGCATGGTGCCGCCGCCGTTCACCGACCCCGACGCGTGCGCGTTCGCGCCGCGCTGCCCGCGTGCCGAAGCCGACTGCACGGCCGCCCGGCCCCCGCTCGAGTCGCACGGTGCGAGCCACCTGGCCGCGTGCCTGCATCCCGTGGCGGCCGTACGGACGGGCGCGACCCCATGAGCGAGCCGCAGGCGCGCCCAAAACGCGCCGAGGCGCAGCGGGAAACACACGAGCCGGTTCTCGAAGTGTCCGGCCTGGTCAAGCACTACGCCGCAGGTGAGCGCGGCAAGGTCGTGCGGGCCGTGGACGGGGTGTCGCTGACCATCGGCGAGGGCGAGGTGCTGGGTCTGGTCGGCGAATCGGGCAGCGGCAAGTCGACCGTCGGCAAATGCGTGCTGCGGCTGACCGAGCCGACCGCGGGCCGGATCCGGCTGGGCGGGCGCGACATCACCCACCTGTCGCGTCGCGGGATGCGATCGCTGCGCCGGGACGTGCACATCGTCTTCCAGGACCCCTACTCGTCGCTCAACCCGCGCTTCACCGTCGGGCGCATCGTCGCCGAACCGCTCGTACGGCACGGGGTCGCGCGGCGGTCGGCGGCCGCCGACCGGGTGACCGCCATGCTCGGCAAGGTCGGGCTTGGCCCGGAGACGCGGGACCGGTATCCGCACGAGCTGTCCGGCGGGCAGCGGCAGCGCGTCGGGCTGGCCCGCTCGCTCATCTTGGAACCCAAGCTGGTCGTGGCTGACGAGCCGGTGTCCGCGCTGGACGTGTCCGTACAGGCGTCCGTGCTCAACCTGATCGCCGACCTGCAGCGGGACATGGGCTTTTCCTGCCTGTTCATCACCCACGACCTGTCCGTGGTGGAGTTCCTCGCCGACCGGATCGCGGTCATGTATCTCGGCCAGATCGTGGAGACGGGGCCGCGCGACCGGCTGTTCGCCGCGCCCGAGCACCCCTACACCCAGGCGCTGCTGTCGGCCGCGCCGGTGCCCGACCCCGCCGAGCAGCGGCGGCGCAGCCGCGTGGTGCTCGGCGGCGACCCGCCCAGCCCGGTGCGTCCACCGGCCGGCTGCCGGTTCCACACCCGGTGTCCGGTCGCGGTCGATCGGTGCCGCACCGAGCCGCCCGACCTGATGAATCGCCGGTTGAACGGCGATCACCTCACCGCGTGTCATCTCGTGTCGTCCGACAGCCTGCCGGACGCCCGTGGCACCCGCGCCTGAGGCGCCCGAGACAAGCACAACGAGGAGGAGCCCCCAGTGTTCACGACCAGGCCCGAACTCGTCGGCGACCACGGCATGGTGGCGAGCACGCATTGGCTCGCCTCGGCGGCGGGGATGAGCGTCCTCGAGCGCGGCGGCAACGCCTTCGACGCCGCCGTGGCCGCCGGTTTCGTCCTACAGGTCGTCGAGCCGCATCTCAACGGACCAGGCGGCGAGGTGCCGATCCTGCTCTGGGACGAGACGGCGCAGGAGGTCTCGGTGGTTTGCGGCCAGGGCGTGGCGCCGGCGGCCGCCACCATCGAGCGGTTCGCCGACCTGGGGCTCGCCCTCGTGCCCGGCACCGGACCGCTGGCCGCGACCGTGCCCGGCGCCGTCGGCGGCTGGCTGCTCATGCTGGAGCGGTGGGGGACCTGGCGGCTGGCCGACGTGCTGGAGCCGGCGATCGGTTACGCCGACCGCGGGTTTCCCGTCGTCCCGCGCATCAGCGAGGCCATCGGCGGCGTCGCGTCGATGTTCGCCGCGGACTGGCCGACCTCCGCCGCCACCTGGATGCCGCACGGGCGGGCCCCGGCCGCCGGCTCCCGGATGGTCAATCCCGCACTCGCGGCCACCTATCGCAGGCTGGTGGCCGAGGCCGAGGCGGCCGGCCCCGATCGCGCCGGGCAGGTGGCCGCGGCCCGCGACGCCTGGTACCGCGGCTTCGTCGCCGAGGCGATCGCGGAGTTTTGCGCGGGCCGGGCCTGGCCGGACAGTTCAGGCGAACCGCACCGCGGCCTGCTCACGGGAGAGGACCTCGCCGGCTGGACGCCCACCGTGGAACGGCCCGTCACCTACGACTATCGCGGTCACACGGTCTGCAAGACCGGACCGTGGGGGCAGGGGCCGGTCTTCTTGCAGCAGCTCGCCCTGCTGTCCGGATTCGACCTGGACGCGGCCGGCTTCCTGAGCGCGGACTACGTGCACACGGTCATCGAGTGCGCCAAGCTCGCCTTCGCCGATCGCGAGGCGTGGTACGGCGACCCCGATCATGTCGACGTCCCGCTCGCGGCGTTGCTCGGCGACGACTACGCCAAGGCGCGGCGCGAACTCGTCGGCGCCGAGGCGTCCATGGAGCTGCGGCCCGGCTCCCCCGACGGCCGGGCTCCCGTACTGGTCGCGGCGCCCGATGTCACCGACGCCCAGCTGGGCGCGTCCGGCGAGCCTACGCTCGGCCCGCCGCCGCGGGCGACCGCCGCCGATCCGGTGCCACACCCGACGGGTGGGACATATCCCCCGTCCGGCGACACCTGCCACGTCGACGTGGTGGACCGGCACGGCAACATGGTCGCGGCCACCCCGAGCGGCGGCTGGCTGCAAAGCTCGCCGACCATTCCCGAGCTGGGCTTTTGCCTGGGCACCCGGGCCCAGATGTTCTGGTTGCGTCCCGGGTTGCCGAGTTCGCTGCGCCCCGGCGCCCGCCCTCGAACGACGCTGACCCCGTCGTTCGCGTTGCGGGACGGGCGGCCCTGGCTGGCGTTCGGCACTCCGGGCGGCGACCAGCAAGATCAGTGGTCGCTGAACTTCTTCCTGTCGGTCGTCCACGGCGGGCTGAACCTGCAGGCGGCCATCGACGCGCCGATGTTCCACTCGGCCCACTTCCCGAGCTCCTTTTACCCGCGGACCTCGCAGCCGGGGGTCATGGTCATCGAGGATCGGGTGGGGCCCACGGTCATCGAGGCGCTGCGCCGCCGCGGGCACGACGTCCAGGTGCAAGGTCCGTGGACGCTGGGCCGGCTCAGCGCGGTCGCCCGCGACGCCGACTTCCCCGCAGCCGGGTTCCTGCGCGCCGCGGCCAACCCGCGCGGCGCCCAGGGCTACGCCGCCGGCCGCTGAGGCCGGCGGTCACCCCGAAGGCCGGCCGCCGTCCCTGGACGGCGGTCCGCCGCGGTGGGCGCGGGCGGAGGAGTAAAGGCACACGGCCGCGGCCGTGGCCAGGTTGAGGCTCTCCGCGCGGCCGTAGATGGGCACCCGTACGACGTCGTCGACGAGCCGCAGCGCTTCGGCGGGCAGCCCCCAGGCCTCGTTCCCGAACACCCACGCGGTGGGCCGCGCCAGCAGCCCGTCATCGATGGCGGCGTCGAGCGAGCGCTCGGCCGTGCCGTCGGCGGCGATGACGGACAGACCACCGCTCCTGAGCGCGCCGACCAGCTCATCGAAGCGCGGCCCCGTCACGATCGGGACGTGGAAGAGGCTGCCCGCCGACGCGCGCACGCACTTGCCGTTGTAAGGATCGACCGAGGCGTCGGTGAAGACCACCAGATCGGAGCCGGCGGCGTCGGCCGTGCGCAGCACCGTGCCCGCGTTGCCGGGGTCGCGCACCCGCGTCAGCACCGTCACCAGCTGAGGGGCCGGGGCCAGGGCCTTGCTCAGGCCGATGTCGATGAAGCCGCAGACGGCAAGCAGCCCTTGGGGGGTTACCGTCTGCGCCAGCTCCGCCATGACCTCGCCGCTGACCCGCAGGACGGGGACGTCGGCCGCCTCGGCCCTGGCTACGAGGTCGGCGTGCCGCGTTTCGGCCTCCGTCGTGGTGAACAGCTGCACGAGCACGTCCGGCAGCTCCAGCGCCTCCCGCACGGCCTGCGGACCTTCGGCCAGGAAGCGCCGGTCACGGTGCCGGAACGCGCGTTTGGCGAGCCGCCGCGCCGCCTTCACCCGTGGAGATCGGATGGACGTCAGCTCGCGGCCCGCCATCAGCGTCGCGCCCGCCGGCTCAGGCGGCCTTGCCCTTCGCTTCGCCCTCGGTGGCGGGCAGTGCCTTCTTGGCCACCTCGACCAGGGCGACGAACGCCTCGGCGTCATTGACGGCGAGCTCGGCCAGCATGCGCCGGTCGACGTCGATCTCGGCGGCCTTCAGCCCTTGGATGAACCGGTTGTAGGTCATCCCGTTGGCTCTCGCCGCCGCGTTGATCCGCTGGATCCACAGCCGCCGGAACTGGCCCTTGCGGTCCTTGCGGTCCCGGTAGCTGTAGGTCATCGAGTGGAGCATCTGCTCCTTGGCCTTGCGGTACAGGCGCGACCGCTGGCCACGGTAGCCACTCGCCCGCTCGAGGACGACCCGGCGCTTCTTGTGGGCGTTGACCGCCCGCTTCACGCGTGCCACGTTCGAACTCCTTCGTGGGGGCCGGTGCCGTGACGTCGGGCCCGTACGCGTGTCGGGCACGGGTGGAGACCCTGGCGTCGGCTGCCGGCCGGTCGTAACTAGGACGTGCTGGACTACTACTTGCGGAGCAGCTTCTTGACGTTCTTGCCGTCGCCCTTGGCGAGCTCGACCACGCCGTCGAGGCGGCGGGTGACCCGCGACGACTTGTGCTCGTTGTAGTGGGCGCGGTGGGCGCGACGGCGCATCACCTTGCCGGTGCCGGTCACGCGGAATCGCTTCTTGGCACCGCTATGGCTCTTGGTTTTCGGCATGGTCGCCGTCTCCCTCGTTCTCAATGTCCCGCCGGAGCGGGGGACGCCCATGGTGCGTACGGCCCGGCCGAACCCTCGGGCCGCGCGCTCCTACCGGCGCGCTGTGTCAACGTATGCTCGCGAAGCCCGAACCGACCTTACGCCGAGGCCGGTACGCGCGTGCCTGCGACCCCTACCCGGAACTCGCCTCGCCTGCCTGACGACGCGCCCGGTCCGCCGCGCGCTCCGCCCTGGCCTCGCTCTTCTTCTTGTGCGGACCGATCACCATGATCATGTTTCGGCCGTCCTGCTTGGGGTTCGACTCGACGTACCCGAGCTCTTCGACGTCCTCGGCGAGCCGAGCCAGCAGCCTGCGGCCGAGCTCGGGCCGAGACTGCTCGCGGCCGCGGAACATGATGGTGACCTTGACCTTGTCACCCTGCTTGAGGAACCGCACGACGTGACCCTTTTTGGTCTCATAGTCATGCGGATCGATCTTGGGCCGGAGTTTGATCTCCTTGATGACCGTGTGCGCCTGGTTCTTCCGCGCCTCGCGCGCCTTCATCGCGGACTCGTACTTGTACTTGCCGTAGTCCATGAGTCTGGCGACGGGCGGGCGCGCGGTCGGCGCCACCTCGACCAGGTCGAGATCGGACTCGCGCGCGATCTCGAGGGCCTTGGCGATGGGCACGATGCCCACCTGCTCGCCGTTCGGGCCGACGAGGCGCACCTCGGGCACGCGAATGCGATCGTTGATACGCGGTTCGGCGCTGATGGGACCTCCTTGGGGACTGCTTGGTCGCTGCGACCGGTCGTACCCCTTGGGCCTTCAAAGCGAAAGCCCCGCACGACGTGCCTGCGGGGCCACCTTCGGTCACCCGACGTCGCGGCGACGCCGGATACCGCGTCCGCCCCCTCGCCGAGGGACCGAACGCCGAACCGAGACCCACCGGCCGCCTGGCCGGTCAGGTGGGAGAGGACTCCGCTTGCGCGTCCGGAGCGGGAACTCCGGACCGGTCGGCTATCCAGACTACCAGCAAGCGAAGACAGCCCGGTATTTCGTCAGCGCAGCGCCGCCTCACCGGCGGCCCGCATGGCCTCGACGGGAACGTCGGCGCGGCCGGTCATCAGCTCGACCTGGCGGACGGCCTGATGCAAGAGCATGGGGAACCCGCCGACCACCACGTTGCCGGCGGCCGCCGCTGCCGCGCCCAGAGGGGTCGGCCACGGTGCGTAGACCACGTCGAACACCGCCGCCCCCGACGCGGCGATCAGCCCGGCGAACGGATCGGCCGCGCCCTTCGGCAGGGTCGAGACGACGAGATCCACGGGCAGCAGGTCGGCCAATTCGGCGAAGGTGTGCACAGTCACCGCCACGTCAAGTCGCCGGGCGGCCGCGCTCGCCGCGGCCGCCCGCGCCGGGTCCCGGACGACCAACGTGGCCTTGGGCAGGCCGAGTTCGCGCAGCGCGGCCAGCGCCGAGCACGCCGTCGCGCCGCCACCGAGCACGACCGCCGACGACGGCGCGCCGACGCCCTGTTCCGCCAACGCGGTCACGATGCCGTAGACGTCGGTGTTGTCGCCGACCGGGCGGCCGCCGGGGAAGGTCACGGTGTTCGCGCCCCCCACCGCGACGGCGAGGTCGGAGACCTCGTCGAGCAGCGGCAGCACCGCCCGCTTGAGCGGCATCGTCAGCGACAGGCCGGCCCAGGCGGGCGCGTCGCGGGTGCAACTGGCGATTCGGTCGGCCAGGTCCGCTTCGTGGCATTCGATCGCCTCGTACGTCCAGCCGGGCAGCCGCAACGCCGCGTAGGCCGCCCGGTGCAGCACCGGCGAGAGGGAATGCGCGATCGGCGCGCCCAGCACCGCGGCCCGCCGCGGCATCGGCGCCGGCATCGGTGGCCGGGCCGGCGACGGTGCCACCTACGTGCCTCCGTGCGTCGCGAGGTAGCGGTCGAGCTTGGCCTTGAGCCGGGCGAAGTCCTGCTCGTTGTCGGTGAACTCGGTGATGTTCCGGCGCGGGTCGGTCGTGACGAAAAACAGCCAATCGCCCTTGGCCGGCCGCATCGTGGCCTCGATCGCGGCCAGGCCCGGACTGTCGATCGCGCCCGGCGGCAATCCCTTGACCCGGTAGGTGTTGTAGGGCGACCGGACCTGGATCTCTTTGTTCGTGACCAGCAGGCTTCGCTTGTTCAGGACGTACGACACCGTCGAGTCGAACTGCAGCGGCCGGCCCACCCGCAACCGGTTGTAGATCACCCGGGCCACCTTGGGGAAGTCGCTGTGCCGGCCGCCTTCGGCCTGCAACAGGCTCGCGATGGTCACGACCTGGCCCGGCGTCAGGCCGGCCGCGCGGGCGCGGCGCACGAGGTCGGCGTCGGCGGCCTCCCGGTTGAACCGCGCCACCATCATCTTGATGATGTCGCGGGCCGTGGCGTTGGGACTGATGTCATAGCGCGCCGGGAACAGGTAGCCCTCGACCCTGCCCTTGGCGTAGGAGGGCAGCCCAAGGCCGGCCGGATTGCTCACCACCTGCTGGAAGTCACGCAGCGGGACGCCGGTCTTTTTGGCCAGCTGCTGGATGACCTCCTGCACCCGCAGCCCCTCGGGGACCGTGATCTGGTTGCCCGCCCGCGATCTGGGGTCGAGCAGGAGCGCCAGTGCCGCGCCGGCGGCCATGCGCTCGCGCATGGTGTAAAAGCCCGGCTGGATGCTCTGCGCCCGCGGCTCGTTCCTGGCCACCTTCAAGAAGGCACGCGAGCTTTTGACCACCCGCGCGCCCTGCAGCCGATCACCCATCGCCTGGGTGGTGTCGCCGTCCTTGATCTGCACGACGACCCGTCCGGTGCCCTCGCCCGAGTAGTCGGGCGGGATCATGTAGCCGCGCAGCGCGACGTAGCCAACGAGCCCGCCGCCGCCCACCACGGCGACCAGGAACGCCAACGCGAAGAACGTCGCCGCGCGCGAGCCGACCCGCCGGCGGCGCTGCCGCTTGCCGGCCGCGCGCTGGCCCCGCCGGCCGAGTCGTTCGCTCGGCAGGTGGCCGCCGCGTGACGGCTCGGAGAAAAGATCCAAATCGTTCATATGCTCCCCCGGACGATCTCGCCAGGGGCGCGTCCCGTCAACCGTTCTCCGTCAAGTGCCGCCTGCAACAGCACGACCGCGGCGGCTTGGTCGACGACTTTGCGCCGGGCCTGCCCGCGGATCCCGCGCTCGCGCAGCGAGCTTTCCGCGGTCACGGTGGTGAGCCGCTCGTCGTGCAGCCGCACCATGCCGGGGGTCAGCCGACGGGCGAGGCGCGTCGCGAACTGACGGGCGGCGGTCGCCGCCGGGCCCTCACGGCCCGACAGCGACACGGGGAGCCCGACGACGACCTCGACTGCCTCGTACTCCTCGACGATGGCGGCGATCCGATCCAGGTCGCCCTTGCCGCGCCGTACGGTCTCCAGCGGGGAGGCCAAGATCCCGTCCGGATCGCTGCGGGCGATGCCGATGCGCACGGAGCCGACGTCGACGCCGATCCGCACGCCGTGTCTCATGGGTCGCTCACCCTTCTCGCTCACTTCGCGGAGGACCTCGTCCCTCAGCCCCCCACTCCGCTCACTCGGCGGGGTCGCTCCCAGCTCATTAGGTCGCTCACCCTTCTCGCTCACTTCGCGGAGGACCTCGTCCCTCAGCCCCCCACTCCGCTCACTCGGCGGGGTCGCTCCCAGCTCATTAGGTCGCTCACCCTTCTCGCTCACTTCGCGGAGGACCTCGTCCCTCAGCCCCCCACTCCGCTCACTCGGCGGGGTCGCTCCCCGTCTCATCAGGTCGCTCACCCGGATCGCTCACCTGCTCATCTGCTCATCTGTTTCGTGCCGCCGTTGGTGGGGGTGGTCAGGCGGCCGCGACCGCCCGTTCGACGGCGGCGAGGGCGTCGTCGATGGCCTCGGGATTCGCCCCGCCGCCCTGGGCGAGGTCGTCCTTGCCGCCACCGCCACCGCCGAGGGTCTGGGCGGCGACGCGGACCAGCCCGCCCGCCTTGAGGCCCCGATCCCGGGCCGCCTCGCTGACCGCGACGACCACAACGGGGCGGTCCTTCGGCACCCCGGCGATGGTCACGACGGCGGGCCGCCCGCTGAGCCGTCCGCGTACGTCCACGGCCAGGCGGCGCAGATCGTCGGCGCCGGTGCCGTCGGGGGCGCGATGCGCGACGAAGCCGACGCCGTGGATGTCGCGGGCGCCGTCGACCAGCGCCCCGGCCGCCGCCAGGACCTGCTGTGACCGGATCCGCTCCAGCTCCTTTTCGGCGTCCCTGAGCCGGGTGACGATGCCGGCGATGCGCTCGGGAAGCTCGGCGCGCGGGGTCTTCAGCCGCTCCGACAGCTGGCCGACGAGCACGCTCTCCTTGGCGAGGAAGCGGAAGGCGTCGATGCCCACGAGCGCCTCCACCCGCCGGATGCCCGCGCCGATGGATTCCTCGCCGAGCACCTTGATCAGGCCGAGCTGCCCGGACCGCGCGACGTGCGTGCCGCCGCATAGCTCGCGGGAGTACTCCCCGACCTCGACGACGCGGACCTCATCGCCGTACTTCTCGCCGAACAGCGCGAGCGCGCCCATGGACCGGGCGGATTCGAGGGAGGTGTGGAAGGCCCGCACGTCGAGGTCGTGCACGAGAATGTCGTTGACCTCGTCCTCGACGTCGCGCAGCACCGACCCGGGCACCGCCCCCGCCGCGGTGAAGTCGAACCGGAAGCGGCCGGGCGAGTTCTCCGAGCCGGCCTGTGCCGCCGACTCGCCGAGCGCGCCGCGGAACGCGCGGTGCACCATGTGCGTCGCGGTGTGCGAACGAGAGATCGCCCGCCGGCGCTCCGTGTCGATCTCGGCGAGGGCGCTGTCGCCCGCCCGGGCCTCTCCGGCGCGCACCTTGCCGCGGTGCACGATGAGCCCGGGCAGCGGCGACTGGACGTCGTAGATCTCGATCTCCGCGCCGTTGCCGAGCTTGATCACACCCTGGTCGGCCAGCTGGCCGCCCCCCTCGGCGTAGAACGGGGTGCGGTCCAAGACGACCTCGACCTCGGTGCCGGCCCCGGCGGCCGGCACGGTGGCGCCGTTGATCAGCAACCCGACCAGCCGGGCCTCGCCGGTCACGTCGTCGTACCCGGTGAAGCCGACCTTTCCGCCGGCGCGATCGAGGAGGTCGCCGAGCACCGAAACGTCGAGGTTGCCCTGCTTCTTCGCGCGCGCGTCCTTCTTGGCCCGGTCGCGCTGCTCGGCCATCAGCCGCCGAAAGCCCTCCTCGTCGACCGACAGGCCCTGTTCTTGGGCCATCTCGAGCGTCAGGTCGATCGGGAAGCCGTAGGTGTCGTGCAGTTTGAACGCCTGCTCGCCGGCCAGGGTCGGCGAGCCGGTCCGCTTGGTCTCTTCCACCGCCGCGTCGAAGATCGCGGTGCCGGTGCGCAGCGTCGCCAGGAACGACTCCTCCTCGGCGTCGATCACCGCGTGGATGTGCCCCGCGTCGTTGACGAGCTGGGGGTACTGCTCGCCCATGGCCGCGATCCCGGCGCCCGTCAGCTCATGCATGAGCCCGGCGTCGCCGGGGTCTTGGAGGCCGCCGAGCAGCCGCAGGTTGCGAATCGAGCGGCGCAGGATGCGGCGCAGCACATACCCGCGGCCTTCGTTGCCGGGGATGACGCCGTCGGCGACAACCATGAGGCCGGCGCGCACATGGTCGGCGACGACCCGCAGCGCGATGTCGGCCCGCTGGTCGCGGCCGTACCGGGTGCCGGTCAGCGCGGCCGCCCGGTCGAGGATCTTGTAGGTGGTGTCTATCTCGTAGAGGTTGTCGACGCCCTGCAGGATGGCGGCCATGCGGTCCAGACCCATGCCGGTGTCGATGTTCTTGGCCGGCAGGTCGCCCGCGATGTCGAAGTCTTCCTTGCCGCGCACCGCGCTCAGCTGGTACTGCATGAAGACGAGGTTCCAGACCTCGAGGTAGCGGTCTTCGTCGACGACCGGGCCGCCCTCGCGGCCGTATTCCGGGCCGCGGTCGTAGTAGATCTCCGAGCACGGCCCGCCCGGGCCGGGCACGCCCATGTGCCAGTAGTTGTCGGCCAGGCCGCGGCGCTGGATCCGCTCCTGCGGCACCCCCACCTTGCGGTGCCAGATGTCGGCGGCCTCATCGTCGTCGTGGTAGACCGTCACCCAAAGCCGCTCCTCAGGGAAGCCGAACCCGCCGTCGGCCTCGCCGGCGGTCAGCAGCTCCCAGGCGTAGGGGATCGCGCCCTCTTTGAAGTAGTCGCCGATGGAGAAGTTGCCGAGCATTTGGAAGAACGTGGCATGCCGGGTGGTCTTGCCCACCTCGTCGATGTCCGGGGTGCGCACGCACTTTTGACAGCTCGCCATCCGCGGCGCCGGCGGGGTGCGCTGGCCCAGGAAGTACGGCTTAAACGGGACCATGCCCGCCGGCACCAGCAGCAGGGTCGGATCCTCGGCGACAAGGCTGGCCGAGGGCACCTCGGTGTGCCCACGCTCGGTGAAGAAGCGGAGGAAGCGGCGGGCGATCTCTGCCGACTCCATGATCAGTGGCCGTCCTTGTCTATGTCGGTGGCGTCCCAGGTGTCGGGACCGTCGATGGCGCGGCTGTGTCGTGCGGGCGGGCCGGCCAGCGAGGGCATACCGCCCGCCGCCCGGCGCAACTCGGCCTCCCGGTGCCGCATTTGGATCCGGACGTCGGCCGCGAACGCACGCAACGCGGCGCCGGCTCCCACCGCCCGCCCGGCCACGCCGCGCGGGCCGAACTGGCGGGCGAAGCGCTGGACGCGAAGCACCGTCCAGGCGCCGAGCACCGCTCCCAGGGTAAGCCAGAACAACCGCCTCATTTTCGCCCAGCCTCGCTCCTGCCGCCTTGGCCGGTGCCGCCGGCCTTGCCGGTGTTGTCGATCTTGCTGGTCCTGCTGGTTTTGCGGGTCTTGCCCACTTTGTCGATCTTGCCGGTGCTCCTCGTGGTGCCGGTCTTACCGGTGTTGCCGATGCCGCCGGTTTCGCCGGCCGCACCGCCCTTGGCGGCCTTGGCGCTTGTGGCCGTACGCCGTGCGCTCGTCTTGCCCCGCGGAGTCTGTGCGACGCTGCCGGTGACGGCCGGCCCGCCGGCCGGCGCGCCCTGCTGCGGCCGCCCGCCGAGGGCGCGGCGGACCCCGTAAGAGAAGGCGGCCGCCTTGACGAGCGGACTGCCGACCACCGAGGTCACGACCGTGCTCACCGCCGAGACGTTCTGCGTCACTCCGGCCATGTTGCGGGTGATCGTATCCACCCGGTCGAGCTGCTCGCCCGCCTGCTCGACGGTCTTGGTCATGTCGTCGAGCAGCGGTCCCGCGTGGTCGCCGATCTCGGCGATCATCTTCGTCGTCTCGCCGAGCAGGCGGGCCAGCCGGAGGAGGACCACGGCGAGGAAGCACACGAGGATGGCCCAGAACATGGCCACGATGAGGCCGGCCACCTGTCCGCCACTAAGCATCC
>CALAED010000153.1 GCA_937891035.1 uncultured Thermomonosporaceae bacterium
TCCTGAGATCGGACGCTCTGCACAAAGACGAATCAATTAAGCTTATTTTGAAGGTAGCCGAAGAATGGAAAAGTTGAACTGGCGGAAGTCCACGTGGAGTTCCAACGGCGGAGAAACCTGCGTTGAGCTGGCCAGGACCCCGCGCAGTATTGCCCTACGGGACAGTAAGAACCCTGATGGCCCGTACATCGAGGTGAGCCGGCGCTCGCTCGGCCGGCTTCTCGCCGACGTCAAGCTCGGCGAGCACAACCTCTAAAACTCACCTCTCGCCGCCCAGCCCAGCCCCGCTCATGGGGCTGGGCTGGGCAGTCCCGTACCGGCCGGGTCTCAGCAGGCTGCGCCGAAGGTCACATCCACAGCACTCCATCGTCTTCGTGCTCGCGCACTCGGAACTCGATCATCCGGCGCAGCAGATCGCCCGGCAGCGGCCGCCCGTGTCGTCGCTTGTGCCCCGCCGCCTTGGACGATCATCCTCGGACGCATGGCCATCGCGGGCCGGCAACGCGAACAGGAGTAACCGTGGCAACGATGTCGCTGGAGTGGAGGTTGGTCGGGTACGGATGGGCCGACTGCACTGTCGCCGACGCCGAAAACAAGGTGCGAGTCATCGCCTCCTATATCACCGACGCCCCCGAAGAGCTGCTGACCGCGGTGGCCAGGCTGGTCGTCGGAGAAGCCGAGACCAGGGTCCAGTTCGAGGCCGAGCCGACAGCGTTCCGGTGGATCTTCTCCCGAGGCGGCGGCGACGTTTGGGTGCGCATTGTCCGGCTCACCAACGGCGACCGCCCCGACAAGGCCGGCACCGAGATCTGGTCGAGCCGGCAGACGGTCGAC
This sequence comes from uncultured Thermomonosporaceae bacterium, assembly GCA_937891035.1. Lineage (GTDB taxonomy): Bacteria > Actinomycetota > Actinomycetes > Streptosporangiales > Streptosporangiaceae > CALAED01. Next base: position 835 of record CALAED010000153.1, read on the forward strand.
TCCGTGGCCCGCGCGGTCATCCGTTGTTTCGACGAAGTGGCTCAACGTCACGGAGAAGGCGGTTATCACGGAACATGGAGATCACCGTTCCCCCGGTTCGAGCTCGAGGCGCTCCGGACCGCATGGCGTAACCGGCCAACCACCGATCCCGGAGGGAACCCACCGAATCCGTGACGTTTCAGCGCCACCCTTGCTAGGAAGCCGTTCTTTCGCTTTATAGCGTTTCTTGACGCAGTTGATCGGCCTGCGCCTTCTCCAGCTCTTCACGGGCGACGTCCCGGTAGTCCAGCCCGAGCGCCGACGGAAGCGCCGACGGAAGCGCCGGGGGAAGCGCCGGGGGGAGCCAGGACGTCGAGCAGAGATTCCAGCTCGGCCGCACGCTCGGTGAACGCCGCCGACGGCGCGGGGAGACCGGAGAGCGCGGCGGGGATGTCCGCGGACGGCTCGATTCGTACGGTGCCGATGTCGCGGCTTTGGATTACGGCAGAAAAGAACCGTCCGCCGCCGATCTCGTTATGCACATCGTCGCTCCCCGACATAGCCCTCAGCGTCCCATCGCGGACGCCGGCGTATGCCCGGAAAGCCATACCTCGCGAAGGGCACCCGTTTCGTTCGTGAATCTGAGATCATGGGAACGGAACCGGAAGAGGATCAACCCCGTCATAGTCGGGCGAACAACCGGCGGCGGGATGTGGTGGAGCCATGAGCAAGATCTGGCGAGCGCGAGACGTGCCACGCTCGGAGCGTCTTTATTACATGCGGAACGCCTCGGCCGAGGCGATGGCGCCGGTCACGCATTGGTACAAGAACAAGGAGCAGGACTTCCCCGGCTGGATCCGGGCCGCCGATGTCGGTGCCCTCAGGATGATCCATGCCAGTGCCCCGCGCGGCGAGTACGCCCGTACCCCCCGGCTGATCCGGCAATGTAGCTCGCAGCCCGCGTCGCTCGGGCTGTTTCTGCAGCTCAAAGAGCGCGCGGTTATCGAGCAGAACGAACGGGAGGCGGAGCTGCGGCCCGGTGACTTCACCTTCGCCGACCTCTCGCGGCCCCATCGGCAGGCCGGCTCGCCCGCCGAGTTCGCCTTCGTGCTCTTCCCGCGGGTCCTGTTCCCGCTGGGTTCGTACGACACCAAGAGCCTGAGCGGCGTCGTCTTCTCCGGCGACTCGGCGGCCGGCGCCCTGGTCTCGTCGCTGGTCCGCCGGCTTGTCGCGGATCTGGACGCGTACGAAGGCGCGGCCGGCGGCCGCATCGGCTCGGCCCTGATCGACCTGAGCACGGCGGCACTCGCGATCCGCCTGGGCCGCGCGAACAAGGTGCCGATGAAGACACGCCAGCACGTCCTGCTTGTGCGCATTCACGCCTTCATCGAAGAGCACCTCGGTGACCCGGAGTTGACGCCGCCCACCATCGCGGCCGCCCACCACATCTCACTGCGCTATCTGCACAAGCTGTTCGAATCCGAGGGCAAGACGGTCGCCGGCTGGATCCGCGACCGCCGGCTTGAGCGCTGCCGCAGCGACCTCACCGACCCCGCTCTGCGGCCGCGGCCGGTCAACGCGATCGCCGCGCGCTGGGGATTCACTAACCCGCGGTCCTTCAACCGGATGTTCCGGGCGGCGTACGGCATCCCGCCCGGCGAATACCGCAGGCTGTACGCCTAGCACCAGGGGTTATGAGTTCCTGACTGGAGGCCGGTTGCGGGGACCAGCCGCCAAGCCGGACGATGGGGGCGCCTTGTAGGGGCCTGTGTCCGTCTCTGAGCTATGAATTCGGCGGTTGTTTCATGGAAACGGTTCGGCGGCTGGCGCTGTGGAATGTCGATCACACCTTGGTCGACGTCGGGCGGGTGACGCGGGAGGCCTATGCCGAGGCCTTCCAGCAGGTCACCGGGCGACCCCTCGTCCGGCTGGCCCCCACGGCCGGGCGTACCGAATCTGAGATCATCTTCGATACCCTCGCATTTAACGACATCGCGACGGAGGATCATCACCTGCCCGAGTTCACCAAGGCACTCGCCGATGCGTTCGCGGCCAGGCGCCACAGCGTCCGCGACCATGGACGCGTGCTTCCGGGCGCCCGCGAGGCGCTGGCCGCCGTCGGCCGGCTGCCGGGCATCGTGCAGTCGGTGCTGACCGGGTCGATCAAGCCGAACGCGATCGTCAAGCTGACCGAGCTCGGCCTGGACAAACACCTCGACCTCGAGGTCGGCGGCTACGGCTCGGAGGTGTACTCGCGGGCGGCGCTGATCGAGCTGGCGCGTGGCCACGCGACGCGCAAGTACGTCGAGAAGACGCTCGGGGTACCGGTTGTGGAGCCGACGACGTTGCTCATCGCCGACTCGGTCCGCGACGTCCAGGCCGCGAAGATCGTCGGCGTCCCCATCGTCGCGGTCGCCACCGGCACCGCGACCGTCGCCGAACTCCGCGGCGCAGGAGCCGCCGTCGTGCTGCCCGGCTTGGACGACACGACCGCCGTGCTACGTGCCGTCGACGACCTCACCAGGGATTCCGTATGACCTCCGAAGGACAGACCGAACAGTTGGAAGGACGGCTGCTGTGGGAGCCGTCCGCCGAGACGATCGAGCGGGCGCGGGTGACCCACTACCTGCGCCGGCTGCGCGATCAAGGCGTCCGCGCGGACACCTACGACGAGCTGTGGCGCTGGTCGGTCACCGAGATCGACGCGTTCTGGGACTCGATCTGGAGCTACTTCGACGTCTGCGGCGACCGCGGCGCCGGGCCGGTCCGCGAGGGGACGACCATGCCCGGCGTGCGCTGGTTCCCCGGCGCCACGCTGAACTACGCCGAAAACGCGCTGCGCCGGGCGAGCGACCCCGCCTTCCGCGACCGTACGGCCGTGATCTTCTGGAACGAGTCGGGCGCGGAGCAGCGCCTGACGTGGGCAGAGCTCGCCCGCGACGTCGCCCGTGCGCGTGCCGGTCTGGTTGCGCTCGGCGTCGGCCGCGGCGACCGGGTGGCCGCCTACCTGCCCAGCATCCCCGCGGCGCTGATCGTCTTCCTCGCCGTCGCCAGTCTCGGCGCGGTGTGGTCGTCGTGCTCGCCGGACTTCGGCTCGGCCAGCGTCATCGACCGGTTCACGCAGATCGAGCCGACGCTGCTGGTGGCGGTGGACGGCTACCACTACAACGGCAAGCCGTTCGACCGCACCGGCGTGGTCGGCGAGATCCAGGCCGCGCTGCCTTCGCTGCGGCACACCGTGGTGGTCCCGTACCTCGACTCGGCGCCGCGCATCGCGGGAATGGCCTACGCCGACCTGCTCGCGCGCGCGCCGGACGACTCCGGCGCCGCCGGCGCCCCCGGTGAGCTCGCGTTCGAGCCGGTGCCGTTCGAGCACCCGCTCTGGGTGGTGTACTCGTCGGGAACGACCGGGCTGCCCAAGCCGATCGTGCACGGCCACGGCGGCGTCGTGCTCGAGCACCTCAAGTCGCTGACCTTCCACCAAGACCTCGGGCCCGGCGATGTGTTCTTCTGGTTCACCACGACCGGCTGGATGATGTGGAACTACCTGATCGGCGGCCTGCTGGTCGGCGCGACGGTGGTGCTGTACGACGGGGCGCCGGGCGACCTGTGGAGCATGGTGGCGCAGACCGGGGTGACCTACTTCGGCGTCGGCGCGCCCTATCTGCAGGCCTCGCTCAAGCAGGGCCTGCGCCCCGGCGCTGACCACGACCTGTCGCGATTGCGCGCGATGGGCTCGACCGGCTCCCCGCTGCCGCCCGAGGCCTTCACCTGGGTGTACGACGCCGTCTCCAAGGACGTGCCGTTGGGCTCGTTCTCCGGCGGCACCGACCTGTGCACCGGGTTCGTTGGGCCCTCGCCGCTGCTGCCGGTGCGGGCCGGGGTGATCCAGTGCCGTCATCTCGGCGCGAAGGTCGAGGCGTACGACCCGGCCGGGCGGCCGGTCGTCGATGAGGTCGGCGAACTGGTCATCACCGAGCCGATGCCGTCGATGCCGATCTACTTCTGGAACGACCCGTCCGGAGAGCGCTACCGGGACTCGTACTTCGCGGTGTATCCGGGTGTGTGGCGGCACGGCGACTGGATCAAGATCAGGCCCGATGGCGGGTGCGTGATCTACGGCCGGTCCGACTCCACCCTGAACCGCGGCGGCGTCAGGATGGGCACGGCCGACTTCTACCGCGTCGTCGAGGCGTTCGACGAGATCGTGGACAGCTTGGTGATCGACACCGGCCGCCTCGGCCAGGACGGCAGGCTCATCCTGTACGTCCAGCTCGCTGACGGGGTGTCGTGGTCGGCCGACCTCGAGGCACGGCTGCGGGCGGCGCTGCGGGCCGCGCTGTCGCCCCGGCACGTGCCCGACGAGATCCACCGGGTGCCCGGCGTGCCGCGCACGCTGTCGGGCAAGAAGCTCGAGGTGCCGGTCCGCAAGATCCTGCTCGGTACCCCGGTCGAGGAGGCCGCCAACCCCGGCGCCATGGCCAATCCCGAGGTGCTGCGCCACTACCGCCCGGCGGCGACGGATTGACCGTCCCGCCGTGCTCGTTCCCGAACACGGCGGGGACCCGGTCAGCGATGGTGATGCTTCCCCCCGTGGTTGTTCTTGTCCTTGTGGTGGCGATCGGCGGGCAGGCGGGTCGGCGGCGTGGGCAGCCGCGGCCAGCCGGGCCGCACCGCGCCGACGAACGACCTGCGGTAGTGGCCGCGCAGCCGCTGCACCCTGACGCGCGTGCCGGTTCGCGGCGAGTGGATGAACCGGCGGTGCCCGACGTAGATGCCGACGTGCCCGCGACCATGGAAGAACACCAGGTCGCCGGGGCGCAGGCGATGCCGCGAGATGTGCGGTCTCATCCGGTACTGCCGGTACGTCACCCGCGGGATGGACACGCCGGCCGCGCGCCAGGCCCGCTGCACGAGGCCCGAGCAGTCGTAGCCGCGGGGGCCCGTACCGCCCCACCGGTACGGTTTGCCGCGCTGGCGATAGGCGAACCGCACGGCCCGCCCGGCCCGGACCTGCCAGCGATCGATCATGCGCGCCCGCTTCCGCAAAGTGGCCTGGCGCAGCCGCAGCAGCGCCATGGGCCGTTCGTGCTGCCGCCGCGCCTGTTCATGCCGGTGCCGCGGCTGACGGAGCTGGTCGTCCGTGCGGTGGATCTCGACCACCGTCGGTTCCCCCGCGGCGGCCGGGGATACGGCCATTTCGGGTGTCAGGGTCAGCGCGACGGCGGTCGCGCAGACGGCGACTCTTAACGGATCGAACATCTTTTCCGACCTCCAAACGAAGATCACTGAGCGTGATTCTCCGTACCCCGATTGCCCGGGTAAAACCCTGGCCGTGGGGGGTGTTTGTCCAGGTCAGAGGGGAGATGAGGGATAAATAATTGGGGCTCGGTGCCCGAAACCTGCGTGCTTGTTCTTGGCCAGCGGCAATCCGCACCGACACGCGCGGCGAACACTCTCGTGCAGGGATGCGTCTCACCCGGGTGTGGGGCCGACCGGGGTCATCCCCCCTTCGGCCGGGCCCACACCCATCGAAGGATCCGGCGGCGCGGCCCCCCGTCGCGAAGCGCTCCGCGCTGAGCCGCGCGTTCATCATCGCCGGGCCGGCCGCGGTCGTGGTGGCGATCGGCTTCCTGCTGTCGCACTCAGCCACGCCAACGACAACGCCCGCCACCACGCCTCTTTCGACGTCGAGCCCCACTCCGGCCGCCACGTCGTACGATCCGGCGGCCACGGAGAGTTACGGCGAGAACGCTCCGTAACCGCCCACTGTGATCAGGTCGTCACTAATTCCGGTAGAGACGACGTTCTGTGGGACGTATGGTGTTGATGTTTCGAAAAACGAAGGGTGCGACGGCGCTCACCCGCGATCACATCGCGATCAAGTCCAGAGGGGAGCGGTCCGTACATGCAGACGGACGCTTTGCGGCCTGGTGACCCGAAGCGGCTGGGATCGTACGAACTGCTCGGGCGGTTGGGCGACGGCGGTCAGGGCACCGTCTTCCTCGGCCGGGCCGATGACGGCACGGATGTCGCCATCAAGCTGCTCCATCGAGAGCTGACCGCGGACGACATGGCGCGGACACGCTTCCTGCGCGAGATCGAGTTCGCCAAGCAGGTGGCGTCGTTCTGCACGGCCCAGATCATCGACGCCGACATCGAGGGCGAACGCCCTTACCTGGTCAGCGAGTACGTCCCCGGGCCCTCCGTGCTCCAGCTGGTGCTCACAGAAGGGCCGATCGCGGGCGGGGCGCTCGACCGGCTGGCCATCGGCACCGCGACGGCATTGGTGGCGATCCACCAGGCCGGCGTGATCCACCGCGATTTCAAGCCGGCGAACGTGCTGATCGGCCCCGGCGGCCCGCGCGTCATCGACTTCGGCATCGCCCGCGTCTTCGACAGCACCAACACGATGACCAGCCGGGTCATCGGCACGCCCGCGTTCATGTCGCCCGAACAGATGCGGGGCAGGGAGTTCGGCAAGGAAGCCGACATCTTCTGCTGGGCGGCCACCATGGTGTACGCGGCGACCGGGCGGCCGCCGTTCGGCAACGACTCGATCCCCGCGGTCATCCAGCGCACCCTCCACGAGGAGCCGGATCTCGGCCACATCGCCGAACCCCTGCGCGGCCTCATCGTCGACTGTCTGGCGAAGGACCCGGCGGCCCGGCCGACGGCGCGGCAGCTGCTGATGCGCCTGCTCGGCCAGGAGGACGCGGTGGCCGGTCCGGCCCCGGCCGCGCCCGCGAACGAAGACCCGGCGGCCATCCTCGTCAAGATCGCCGAGGCTACGGCCCGCCCGCCGGCCGGGGCACAGCCAGGGGCGGCACGGCCCGAGATCGGCCACGACCTCGCGACATCGCATACGCAGGCGCTGCCGCCGCGCGGGAGCCCCGAGCACGGCGCGAACTGGCTGGACCCGGCCGGTCCCGGCGCCGGGGCGCCGAGGCTCACCGATTCGGCCCTGTCCGACCTCACCGACCCGGAAGGCTTCGAGTTCGGCGCGGGGGCGGGGGCAGGGGCCGGTCCGGGCGCCGCCGGGTACGGCGACGAGCCGCCGCGGCGCGGCCGGGCCCGGGCGGTGGCCCTGACCACGGCCGCGATCGTGGCCGCGGCGGCGACGGCGGGCGGGACCGCCTACGTGCTGGCCCAGGGCTCGCCGGGGGTCCGGCACGTGAACAACCCGACCGGTGACCCCGTGACGGTCGAGCCGACGTCGATGCCGCCACCGTCGTCCACCTCGGCCGCGCCGACGAGGCAAGCGCCGACCATACAGCCGACGGTGCACCGGACCCTTCCCCGGTCGGCGTCCCCGTCGCCGAGCCCGTCTCGTACATCCGCGCGGCCGACGCCGACGCCCACCAAGACCCGGACACCGACCCCCACGCCAACGCCTACGCCGCCCGATCCGTCCTCGTCCCCGCCCGGGACCCCCTGACCTGCTCCGGCCTGGGCGGACCTGGGCCGCGGATGCCCGGCCCGGCCGCCCGGCCGCTGCTCGCGCCGGGCGCTCGCGGCCTGGTCCGGCGGGGAACCGCACGATCGCGGGTTCGGACATACCGGAAAAGCCGCTACCCTTTTCGGTGTGACCGCAACACCACAACGGCGTGGTGCGACCGTGGTCGGCTCCGGGCATGGCTCCGGCCAGCCCGGCACGCGGTCCGACGCGCCCGGACGCAGTTTCGGCGAAGAAGGCGCTCGCCTCACCTACGGGAGTTATCTTCGGCTCCCTGAGCTGCTCGCCCAGCAGATCCCGCAGACCGATCCGGTGGCCAGAGACGAACTGCTGTTCATCACCATCCATCAGATCTACGAGCTGTGGTTCAAACTGCTGCTGCACGAGATCGAGCAGATCAGGGACGCGATGTACGACCGGGAGGTCTGGCTCGCCCGGCACCTGTTCCGGCGGGTGCATGCCTCCGAGCGGGTTCTCATCGAGCAGATCGAGGTGCTCGAGACGATGACCCCGCAGGACTTCATGGAGTTCCGGGCGGCGCTGGCCCCGGCCAGCGGATTTCAGTCCGTCCAGTTCCGGGAGCTGGAATTCCTGTCCGGCGCGAAGGACCCTGGGTTCGTGCGGCGTTTCCGGGGGCTGTCCGAGGCCGAGAGCGCGCGGCTGGAGCGCCGGCTCGCCGAGCCCACCCTCTGGGACGCCTACGTCAACCTTTTGCAGGCACGCGGCCTGTCGGCGGATGGCGACGAGGCGTTGCGGGAATCCTTGATCGAGGTGGCGCGCGGCCGCGATCGATACGACGATCTTTGGCAGCTCGCCGAGGACCTGCTGACACACGATGAGATGGCGGCCCTCTGGCGGAAGCGTCACGTCCAGATGGTCGAACGCCAGATCGGGACGAAGTCCGGCACGGGGGGCTCGACGGGCGCCCCTTATCTGCGTAAACGTCTGGATATGAGGTACTACCCACTGCTGTGGGATTTGCGGACCCTGCTCTAACTCAAAGGGGAGTGAAGAGATGGTGAGCCCGACATGAGCGACGGCGACGGCGACGGCGGGGGCGACGGCGCGGCACCGAGCGCCGACGGTCCCCACATAGGGAATCCGGGGCCCGGCCCGATCCCCGGCGGTTCGGCGCTCGGGACCAAGCTCGAACTGGCCAAGGACGAGTTGCTGGTGCGCGCGGCCGAGACGTGCGTGCACACTCCGGGGCCTCGACGCATCACGACCGAGGAGGCTCTGCGCTACCTGCGCCGCTACTATCAGCACGTCGCGCCGGAAGATTTGCTCGACCGCGACCCCGCCGACATCTGCGGGCCCGCGCTGGCCCATCGCGCCCTCGGCGAGGAACGGCCGCAGGGCCGGGCCAAGGTACGGGTCTTCACCCCCACCCTCGAAGATCACGGCTGGGAGCCTGGGCACACCGTCGTCCAAGTGGTCACCGACGACATGCGCTACCTCGTCGACTCCGTCACGATGGAGCTGAGCCGCCATGGCCTGACCACGCACCTGCTCGTCCATCCGCAGCTCGGCGTGTCCCGCGACGTGGCCGGGCACCTCAAGGCCATCGTCGGCATCAAGGAGACCAACCAGGACATCGACGAATCCTGGATGTACATCGAGGTCGACCGCACCACCGACAGACAGCTGCTCGACCAGCTCGAAGACGACCTGCAACGGGTGCTGCTCGACGTGCGCGCCGCCGTCGAGGACGAGCCGAAGATGCGCGCCCTCGCCGGGGCGATCGCTGGTGAGATCTCCGAGCACACGCCGCCGCTGCCGGACAAAGAGATCGCCGAGAGCATCGAGCTGCTCGATTGGCTCGCCGACGGCCACTTCACCTTCTTGGGCGTCCGTGATTACCGGCTGAGCGAGGACGGCACGGTCCTGCGGCCGGTACCCGGGACCGGCCTTGGCATCTTGCGCTCGGACAAGGGCGAGTCGGGCAGCTTCGCCGCGCTGCCGCCCGAAGTCAGGGCCAGGGCCCGCGAAAAGCGCCTGCTCATCCTCACCAAGGCCAATTCCCGGGCCACGGTGCACCGTCCGCACTACCTCGACTACGTTGGGGTCAAGCAGTACAGCGAGCGTGGCGAGGTCATCGGCGAGCGCCGCTTCCTCGGCCTGTTCACCCATGTGGCCTACACCGAGTCGATCGAGCACATCCCCGTGCTCAAGCGCAAGCTCGACGAGGTGCTCGACCGGGTCGGCGTCACGCGCGACAGCTACGACGGCAAGGACCTCGTCGAGATCTTGGAGTCCTACCCGCGGGACGAGCTCTTCCAGATCTCCGTCGACGATCTCGCCCCCATCGCCCTCGGCGTGTTGCGGCTGCGCGAGCGGCGCCAGCTCAAGCTGTTCCTGCGCAAGGACTCCTACGGCCGCTACATGTCGTGCCTCGTCTATCTGCCGCGCGACCGCTACACCACCCAGATCAGGCTGCGCATCCAAGAGATCCTGCGCTCGGCGTTCAACGGCGTCGCGGTCGACTACAGCGCCCAGGTGTCTGAGTCGCTGCTGGCGAGGCTGCACGTCGTGGTGCGCGGCGAGCGCGGCCAACCGCTGCCCGACGTCGACGCCGAAGAGCTCCAGGCCAAGCTGGCCGACGCGACGCGGGCGTGGGCCGACGACCTGGCCGCCGCGATCGTGGCCCAGTGCGGCGAAGAGCGCGCCGGCACGCTGTCGCGTCGCTACTCCGGGGCCTTCCCCGAGGGCTACAAGGCCGACTTCCCCGCCCGTACGGCCGTGGCCGACCTCGTCCGGCTCGACCGGCTCACCGTCGACGGCGAGATCTCGATCAACCTGTACGAGCCGTACGACGCGGTGCCCGGCGAGCGGCGGCTCAAGCTCTACCGGCTCGGCCCGCCGATCTCGCTGTCCCACGTGCTGCCGCTGCTGCAGAACATGGGCGTGGAGGTCGTGGACGAACGGCCGTACGAGATCCTCCCGGCCGACGCGCCCCGCCGCTGGATCTACGACCTCGGGCTGCGGGACGATCCGTCCTTCGCGGCCGGCGACAACAAGATCAAAGAGCTGTTCCAGGACGCGTTGCGCGCCGTGTGGCGGGGCGACGTCGAAAGCGACGGCTTTAACGCGCTCGTCCTGCACGCCGGCCTCACGTGGCGGCAGACGATGGTGCTGCGGGCGTACGCCCGTTATCTGCGGCAAACCGGCACGACGTTCAGCGAGGGATACATCGAGCGGGTGCTGCGCGGCAATGTGACGATCGCCCGGCTGCTCGTGCGCCTGTTCGAGTCGCGTTTCGACCCCAAGCACAGTGCCGCCGCCGCGGCCGCCTCCCGGCCCGATGATGGCGCGGACCAGGGCGGCGAGGCCGAGCGCAGCGCCGCCATCGCCGAAGAGACCGAAAGCGCGCTCGACGAGGTCGCCTCCCTGGACGAGGACCGCATCCTGCGCGCGCTGTTTTCCATGATCAAAGCCACCCTGCGCACGAACTACTACCAGGACAAGCCGTACCTGTCCCTGAAGTTCGCGCCCGAGCGGATCCCCGACCTGCCGCCGCCGCGGCCGCGCTTCGAGATCTTCGTGTACTCGCCGCGCGTCGAGGCCGTCCACCTGCGTTTCGGCTCAGTGGCGCGGGGCGGGTTGCGCTGGTCGGACCGCCGCGAAGACTTCCGTACGGAGATCCTTGGGCTGGCCAAGGCGCAGGCGGTGAAGAACACCGTGATCGTCCCCGCCGGGGCCAAGGGCGGGTTCGTGTGCAAGCGGCTGCCCGACCCGAGCGACCGGGAGGCCTACCAGGCCGAAGGCGTGGCCTGCTACCGGGAGTTCGTCTCCGCGCTGCTCGACGTCACCGACAACCTCGTCAAGGGACAGGTCGAGCCGCCACGGGGCGTGGTGCGGCACGACGGCGACGACCCCTATCTCGTGGTGGCGGCCGACAAGGGCACCGCCACGTTCTCCGACATCGCCAACGAGGTCGCGGCGGCCTACGGCTTTTGGCTGGGCGACGCGTTCGCCTCGGGCGGCTCCATCGGCTACGACCACAAGGTGATGGGGATCACCGCCCGCGGCGCGTGGGAGTCGGTGCGCTACCACTTCCGTTCGCTCGGCGTCGACGTGCAGCACGAGGACTTCACCGTTGTCGGCATCGGCGACATGTCGGGGGACGTCTTCGGCAACGGCATGCTGCTGTCCAGGCACATCAAGCTGGTCGCCGCCTTCGACCACCGGCACATCTTCATCGACCCAGAGCCTGATCCCGGCGCCTCCTACGAGGAACGCAAGCGGTTGTTCGGCCTGGCCAGAAGCTCGTGGGCCGACTACGACGAGAAGCTGATCTCGGCCGGCGGCGGCGTGTACTCCCGCGCCGCCAAGTCGATCCGGCTCACCCCGCAAGTGCGCGAGCTGCTCGGCATCTCGAGCGACGTCACCGCCATGCCGCCGTACGCGCTGATCCACGCGATCTTGTGCGCGCCGGTGGACCTGCTGTGGAACGGCGGCATCGGCACCTACGTCAAGTCCTCGGTCGAAAGCCACGCCGACGTCGGCGACAAGGCCAACGACGCCGTCCGCGCCGACGCGAGCGAGCTGCGCTGCAAGGTCATCGGGGAGGGCGGCAACCTGGGGGTCACCCAGCTCGGCCGCATCGAGTTCGCCCGCGCGGGCGGGCTTGTGAACACCGACTTCATCGACAATTCGGCCGGCGTCGACACCTCCGACCACGAGGTCAACATCAAGATCCTGCTCGATCAGGTCGTACGCGACGGCGAGCTCACCGGCAAGCAGCGTGACAAGCTGCTGTACGGCATGACCGACGAGGTCGCCTCGCTCGTGCTGCGCCACAACTACAACCAGAACGTCGTGCTGGCCGCCGCGCGCGCCCAGGCGCCGGCGATGCTGCACGTCCACTCCCGCTACCTGCGCAAACTGGAGCGTGCAGGCAAGCTCAGGCGGCGATTGGAGTTCCTGCCCGACGACAAGGCGCTCGCCGAGCGTCGGCAGGCACGCGACGTGCGGGGCAAGGACGTGGGCCTTTCCGGGCCGGAGTTCGCCGTGCTGCTCGCCTACACCAAGCTGACTCTCGACGAGGAGCTGCTCGGCTCGGATCTGCCCGACGAGCCCTACCTGGCCGACTGGCTCGTCTCCTACTTCCCGACGCCGCTGCGCGGGCCCTTCCGCCCGTACATGGACCGGCATCCGCTGCGCCGCGAGATCATCGCCAACCGCGTCGCCAACGACATGGTCGACTACGGCGGCATCACCTTCATTTTCCGGATGAACGAGGAGACCGGCGCCTCGGCCCCGGACATCGCGCAGGCCTACCTGGTGTCCCGCGAGGTCTTCGACATGCCGCGCTTTTGGGCGTCGGTAGAAGAGCTCGACCACAAGGTCGCCGAGTCCACGCAGATCGCGATGTTGCTTGAGGCCCGCAAGCTCACCGAGCGGGGCACCCGCTGGCTGCTGCGCAACCGGCGGCCGCCGTTCGACGTGCGCGGCACGGTCGACTTCTTCGCCGAGGGCGCGGCGAAGCTGGCCCCGTCCCTGCCCAAGCTGCTGGTCGGCCGCGACCTGACCGGGTTCGAGGAGCGCCGCGACAACTTCGCGGACAACGGCGTGCCGGACGAACTGGCCGAGAGCGTCGCGATCATGGTGCCCGCGTACTCGACCTTCGACCTCGTGGAGATCTCCTACGTCACCGGGCGTCCGGTCGAGGAGGTCGCCGAGGTCTACTTCGACCTGGCCGACCGGCTGCAGCTGACCAGGTTGCGGGAACGGGTCATCGCGCTGCCGCGCGGCGACCGCTGGAAGTCGATGGCCCGGTCGGCACTGCGCGACGATCTCTACGCGGCGCACGCGGCGCTGACCCGCGACGTGCTGGTGATGAGCGAGTCGGGCGCGAGCACGGAGGACCGGCTGGCCGCGTGGAGCGACAAGAACGCCGCCGCGGTGCTGCGCGCCCGCCAGACCCTGTCGGAGATCTGGGAGAGCGACAGCTTCGACCTGGCCACCTTGTCGGTCGCGCTGCAAGCCATCCGTACGCTCGTCACGTCGAGCACCCTCCCGCACAGCCCCTGATCGACAGCGTCTCCGCGGCCGGCGGTGAATGGTCTCCTCGCCGGCGCCGTCGGCGCCGGCGGCGGAGATCATCGTCACTGGTCGCAGCCGGTCCGCCCCAATCCTGTTATCTTTCCGTGATTCGGTGGCGGCCATAGGGTGCGTTCCCTACGATCAGCCAAGATCGGCTGCATCGGCGTCCCCATCCAGGGGACGGCAGCCGACCCGCCGAGTCCCTGGCGTAGCCCATTCCGCCCGGGAGCCGGGGACCCACAACGTTCCTGGGGTGAATCCGGTGCCACGACGGCACTTCGGTAGGGCGGCTCCTCGCCCGAACCCGTCAGCTAACCCGGTAGGCGGACAGGAGAGGAGAGTCGGTGGGTTCTACCGTCCCGCGCGTACGTTCGCCGTTCTCGCTGCGTGTGATCACCGGTGTGCTGTTGGCCGTCGGCGCCCTGTTCGTTCCGGTGGCCCCGGCCGGTGCGGACCCGGAGCCGTCCATCAGCGAGCTCAAGGCCCAGGCCGACAAGCTCAACAACCAACTCGAGGTGCTCACCGAGCAGTACAACGGGCTGCGTGTCCGGCTGGAGCGCGCACGGTCCGCCGCCCAGGCGGCCGAGCGGTCGGCCGCCGAGCAGCGCCGCGCGTTGTGGCAGGTACAGGACCGGGTCCGCGAGGTCGCCGCCCGGACCTACATGAGCGGCGGGCTCGACCAGGCCACCGCGGCCTTCGCCGCCGCGCCCGACCCCCAGGCCTTCCTCGACCAGGCCTCGACGATGGGCTACTTCGCCCGGCAGGACACCAACCGGATCAAGGAACTCGCCGCCACCACCGATGCGGCCGACCGGGCCGTGCAGGCCAAGGACACCAGCCTCAACGAGGTCCGGGCCCTTACCGACCAGATCGGCGCGAAGAAGCGGCGGATCGAGTCGCTCCTCGCCAAGAACAAGGACAGGCTCGCCGCGGCGGTCCGGGCCGAGCGCGCGGAGGAGAGACGGGCCGCGGCGGCCAGGCAGCGCGCCACCCAGAACGCCGCGCCCAGCACCGGCACCGGCGGGTCAGGCGGCGCGTCGGCGAAGGCGCTCCGCGCGGTGGCCGCCGCCAAGTCGAAGCTCGGCTCGCCCTACGTCTGGGGCGGCTCCGGCCCGGGCAGCTTCGACTGCTCCGGTCTGACGATGTGGGCCTACCGGCAGGTCGGCATCAGCCTGCCCCACTACACCGGCGCCCAATGGAACGCGGGCCGACACGTGTCGCGGAGCCAACTGGCCCCGGGCGACCTCGTCTTCTTCTACTCGGATCTGCACCACATGGGCATGTACGTCGGCGGCGGCAACATGATCCACGCGCCGCACACCGGCGACGTCGTCCGGATCGTTCCGCTCGACGGCCGCCCCTACGCCGGCGCCGTTCGCGTCGCCTGATCGCCCCGCCATGGTGCCGGCGCCGCCCGGGTCGATCGCGGCGCCCCGCGTAGCGGACCCAGCTGGCGGCCGGGGCACGGTCGGCGGGGGCACGGTCGGCCGGGGCATGCCTGCGGGCCGGTCAGTGCCGGATGGCGGCGGCCGAGGTGAGGCCGGTGGTCTGGCCGAGTACGGCGGCCCGGCCGTCGCCGGCGCCGGCGGGCGGGACGTACGTCAGGGGCAACAGCAGCCAGGCGACCCGTACCTCCGTGCGGGCGCCCTTGGGAGGGCCGCCGAGATAGTCGCGGATGTCGCCGGGGATCGCGTCCGGCCGGGGTGGCCGGCCGGTCCGGCCGGGGAACAGGGTGTCGAGGCGGCTCACGGCGTACCAGGCGAGGATCCCGCCGTCCTTGGTGCGCAGCGCGGCCGTCGGGTAGCGGGTCTGCCCGAACGTGACGGTGTCGCGCCAGCCGCCCGCGCGGGGCCGCCGTGCCCACGCCGTCCGCTCGGTGCGCCACTCGCTGGTGTACTGGCCGGCCGCGAACGGGCCGGTGCCGGTGGTGAGGTAGGCGGCGTGCGCGGTGGCCAGGTCGCCGAGCGGCACGGCGAGCCGGGCCGGCTGCCGCTGCTCGGCCGCGACCGCGATGGCGTAGCCCTGCCCGTCGGTAGCGATCTTCGGCAGCTTGGCCGAGGTGATCGTTTTGTTGGACAGCAGCCAGGGGGCCTCCGGCCCGGAACGGGTGAAGATCATCAGGGCCTGATGCGGCTTGCCGTGCGCCCCCACTCGTTCCATCGCGGCGACCAGGAACCACTTGGGGAAGGCGTCCAGCTTCGGCACGAACAGGACGGGGTTGACGAGGGTGATGGCGTGCCGATCCGGCGGTCCGCAGCCGGGCCTCGGCCATCGTCGCCATGGGGTCGGCGAGCAGGCCGCGCCAGGCTCGGCCGTCGCCGGCCCCGACCGCCTTGTTGTGGCGCGCCACGTAGTCGTCGATGACCCGCAAGGACTCGTTCGGTGACACGGCCGGGCGCAGGGCCTGGCTCGCCGCGATGTCGCGCTTGGCCGCCCCGGCGTCCGCCTTCTTGGCCGCGCAACCGGCCGCGCCGCCGGCGGCGGCGAGCACGATCAGTCCCAGCAGGGCGGCGACTGGACGGGGGAGCATGAACGATGTGTCCTCAACAGACCCTCAGGACGGGACCGGCAAGCATTCTGTCATGACGCCGCAATGGCCACGGTCGTCACCTGGGACTCATCGGCCGCGTCTTTCATCGCCGCGTCGTTGATCGGCCGCCGGCGTTGATCGGGCCGCCGGCGTTAATCGGCCTCGCTGGTCTCCGCGCTGATGACGGCGCCGTCGGAGGCGATCACCGAGGCCTTGGCCGGCGCCTTGCCGGGGGCGGGGGTCTTGTTCTTCGTGCTCGGGGGCTTGGCCGGGACGGCGGCGGCGAACTGCAGCGTCTCGGTCACGTCGAGTTCGTCCTTGAGCACGATCGTGTCGAGCAGGTGGGCGGCGTCACGCGGGACGGAAAGGCGGCCGTGCCGCTTGTCTTTGACGAATGTCACAGTATTCCTGGACAGCGCGTACAGCACGAGACCGCCCCCATCGGCCGTCCGCAACGAGTAGATCGGGAAGCCGGTCGCCGCGTAGACGCTGTCATAGGCGAGCCCGCGTTCCTTGTTTCGCGCCTCGTTGTGCTGGTCGCGCAGGTAGTAGCCGGAGGTGTGCGGCCCGGTGAGCATGACCTTGGTTGCCAGACTCTCCGGTCCCTCCTCGGCGAGGGTGGCCTGCATCGCCGGCACGATGCGCGGCTGAATGACCAGCCCGATGTCGAAGGTCGCGAGCGGCGTCGCATAGCCGTCGTCGCCCACGGTGATCTGCGGCTGCCTGCCCTTCGGCTCCAGCACCGTGGCCAGGCTGAGTCGCCAGCGCGAGTCGGCCGACTTGCGGACGAAGGCCATGAGGACGGCCTGCTTGCCATCGCGCCCTGCGGAGCCGCCGGGCCCGCCGGGTGTCGGCGCCGCCATACGGTCGGCCGCGACGACGAACCACTTGGGGTAGTGCGTAAGCCGGGGCACGTAGAACCGCCGCCGCGAGTAGGCATAACGCGGCACCGGATCGCCGGTGAACGCGGCCTTGCGGAACTCGGCGGCGGTCAGCTGCGCCTGGCCGTCATCGGTCCACGAGAGGGCGAGCCGCTCATCGCCGCTGGCCCTGGCCACGTCGTCGTTCTGGACGTACGACCGGAACGCGCGGGTCGCGATCTCGGGGGTGAGCCGCTCGTCGATCGGGCTGCCGCCCGCTGTGGTTGCCACCGGCTCGGGCGGGCGGCCGCCGTCTGAAGAGCAACCGGCGCCGGCCGCCAGCGCCAGCGTGACCAGGAGGGACAGGCCCCTCCGCGTGGTCCGACGTCTACTAACCATCGCCGTGAGTATGCCAGTTGCGGGGACGGCGGCGGCCCCTCGGGACGAAGCCGGCCTGATGCGCGCGAGTGGACGGCGAGATCCCGGGAAGGTGGTGGGCGCTAACGCCCTCGACCGCGGTGTGGGAAGATGCGCGCGACGGTAGCGGGCGGGCGAGTGGGTCCGTCCCGTCAACTAGGCTGGTGTGTCGTGGCAGTAACCGATCCAAACGACCAGCTCAAGGAGCTCAATTCGGCGCTCTCCGGCGTCGAGTCAGTCCTTGATCTCGATGCCATGCGGCGCGAGATCGTGACGTTGCGTGATGAGGCGGCCGATCCCGGCTTGTGGAACGACCAGGAGCGGGCCCAGCGCGTGACGCGCCGGCTGTCCAACCTGGAGACCGAGCTGGGCAGGGTCGAGGGGCTGCGCAGGCGCCTCGACGATGTCGCCGTGCTCTACGAGCTGGCCGAGACCGAAGACGACGCGGAGACCAGGGAAGAGGCCGACCGGGAGCTGATCGCCATCCGGGCCGAGGTCGAGCAACTCGAGATCCGGACCCTGATGTCCGGTGAGTACGACGCCCGTGAGGCGCTCATCACGATCAACTCCCAGGCGGGTGGCGTCGACGCGGCCGACTTCGCCCAGCAGCTGCAGCGCATGTACCTGCGCTGGGCCGAGCGGCACGGCTACCCGACCCAGGTCTACGACACCTCATACGCGGAAGAGGCCGGCATCAAGTCGACCACGTTCGCGATCAAGGCTCCGTACGCGTACGGGACGCTGCGCGGCGAGCACGGCACCCACCGCATGGTGCGGATCTCGCAGTACGACAACCAGGGACGGCGGCAGACGTCGTTCGCCGGGGTCGACATCGTGCCGGTCGTCGAGCAGACCGACCACGTCGACATCCCCGAAGACGAGATCAGGGTCGACGTCTACCGGTCATCGGGGCCGGGCGGCCAAGGCGTCAACACCACCGACTCTGCGGTGCGCATCACGCACCTGCCGACCGGCATCGTCGTCTCGTGCCAAAACGAGCGGAGCCAGCTGCAAAACCGGGCCACCGCGATGTCCGTCCTCCAGGCCAAGCTGCTTGAGCGCAAGCGCCAGGAGGAGGCGGAGAAGATGAACGAGCTGCGCGGTGAGGGCACCAGCAGCTGGGGAACGCAGATCCGCAACTACGTCGTGCATCCGTACCAGATCGTCAAAGACCTGCGCACCGGCGTCGAAGCCGGCAACCCCACCTCGGTCCTCGACGGCGACATCGACGACTTCATCGAAGCCGAGATCCGTTGGCTGCGCCAGCGCGAGACGTCTTAAGCGGGCGCGAGACGTCTTAAGCGGGAAGCGGGTCTTGTCCCACCCCACCTCACCGGACTTTGAAGTCGACGCCGGCCGTTTCTTAGGGATCTTTAGCGATCTTCGGTGGATCTTCGGGTGGCTTCGACGGGGTCTGCGCAAGTGGGCGCTGACCGCTCTCTGACAATCCCTGACGCGCCCTGACAAGGCCAATTGATTACGTGCTGATTATGAAAGGTGACGCAGTGCCAACGCCAGTGCGAATATCAAGATCAGGGCGATAATGACGGCCGCCTGCGGGCCGGCCAAACCGTGGTGATGGACCTCCGCGCGGGCCATCCTGCAGGTGGGGCAGCGGCCCTCGACAACGGGTCCTGAGCAGTGAGCGCAGATCAGATGTTCGCAGCTCATCTGGTTCCCTCCCAGGCCACTGTGTCCAAGTTGGACCTACCATGCCAGTGTCCCCCCTAGACTGCTCCATGGCCAACCGGTCCGCCAAACCGGAACGTCAACGGTGGTATTTGTCGCAAATACCGACGCCCACCGTTCACCAGCCCCTAGACTGGCACGCCGTGATGCAGCTGTGATCCACTTCGACAACGTCACCAAGGTCTACGCCCATCAGAACCGACCCGCCCTTCAGCACGTGAACGTCGCCGTGGAGAAGGGCGAGTTCGTGTTCCTCGTCGGGCCTTCGGGCTCCGGCAAGTCGACCTTCCTGCGCCTGATCCTCAAAGAGGAGCGCCCGAGCCAAGGTCATATCCACGTGGCCGGGAAGGATTTGAGCCGGTTGTCGAACTGGAAGATCCCGCACCTGCGCCGCCGCATCGGCTGCGTGTTCCAGGACTTCCGGCTGCTGCCCAACAAGAACGTTTTCGAGAACGTCGCGTTCGCGCTCGAGGTCATCGGCAAGCCACGACGATTCATCGGCCGGGTGGTGCCCGAGGTCGTCGACCTCGTCGGGCTCGAGGGCAAGCAGCACCGCATGCCCGATGAGCTGTCCGGCGGCGAGCAGCAGCGCGTCGCCATCGCCCGCGCTTTCGTCAACCGACCCATGATCTTGCTGGCGGACGAGCCGACGGGGAACATCGACCCCGCGACGTCCATCGGCATCATGAAGGTGCTCGACCGGATCAACCGCACCGGCACCA
>CALAED010000154.1 GCA_937891035.1 uncultured Thermomonosporaceae bacterium
CGTCAACGCCTCCTGCACGATGCGGTACGCCGACAGCTCGACCGTCGCCGACAGCGTCTGCGGGTTGCCGTGCACCGAAAAATCGACCCGGCCGCCCGCGCCCCGGTGCTGCTCGATCAGGTCGCCGAGCCCGTCCAGGCGCGGCTGCGGCGCGACCTCGGCCTCGGCCTTGGCGTCGGCGCGCAACACGGTCAGCAACCGTCGCATCTCCACGAGGGCGCCGCGCGCGGTGCGCGCGATCTCGGCGTAGCCGCGCTGGGCCTCAGGGGACAGGTCGCGCATGGTGTACGGCGCGGTCTCCGCCTGGACGGCGATCATCGAAACCGCGTGCGCGACCACGTCATGCAATTCACGGGCGATCCGGGCCCGTTCGCGGAGCACCACCTGTTCACGCTGGACGGTGTTCAGCCGGGACAGCGTCTCGGTCGTACGCTCGCGCTCGCGGGCGTTGGTCCGCTCGGCGGTCTCGACCACGCGGCGGGCCGCGCCGAGCCCGATGGCGGCGATGACCGCGAGCACCGCCACCGGCCACGGGATGCCGTCGAGGGCGTCCGACGCGAGGCGGATCACGATGACGGACGCGGCGCTTCCCACGGCGAGCGCGCCCGCGCTGTGCCTGGGCAGTTGCCGGGCCAACAGGTACAGCGCGTAGAGTCCGGCGAACGTCGTGGCGGCGAGGGGCCGTTCGCCGGACAACAGGGCGGCGGCGAGCGCGCCGAGCACCACCGCCGTCACCGGACGCAGGAACTCCCTGCGCCAGATCAGCGGCGCCGTGGCCGCGACGGCGAAGCCCCCGGCCAGGCTCACCACCTGAGCGTGCCGCGCGGCGAGTTCGGCCAGCGCGACCACGGTGACCGCGGCGCCGGTCACGGGGGCGAACGCCCACGAGTCGGCGAACTGCCGCCAGACGTTCAGCCATCTGGGCAGCAGCGGCGCGCCCGGCTGGATCCGGGTGCGGTCGTCGCGCCGTTCGTACGGCCCGGCACCGGGCGGCGCCGGGCCCTGGCCGTACGGCGCGGTGGGCGCACGCGGCGGGGCGGACCGGCCGAACAGGCGGGTGGCGAGCGCGGCGGCCGGCGGGCGGAGCAGCCGGCCGAGCCACGTCAAGATCCACAGCAGTATCTCGCCGACGCCCGCCACGATACGGCCGGAGACCCGCCAGGCATGATGGGCAAAGGCGGATCCGGTGGGCGGCTTGTCGCTGGTCACGTTCCAATTTCACCTCTTCGGGCCGAGGTCGGACTCACCGTGGGGGGCGATGTGCATGGGCGGGGTCCCCCTTAAGGACGACGCGGGTTCCCTCCTTGCGACGGACGCGCGGTCGAGCGGCCCCGGCGTACGTTTTTCCTGTGACTGAGGGACTGCGGCGTCCCGAGGGGGTCCGGGGCGCCGCACAAGCTCGGAGCCGTCCGACTCGGGGGTTCGGCCGGATCCGAACTGACGTACCCTCGCCGGTCCGGCCACGTCGTCGACAGCCGCGGGCCCACCTGCGGACGGCGACCGGTCTCGCCTTGGGCTGGGGCGATAGACCGACTTGGCCGGGCCGGCGAGGGTCGCAATCGGCGAGGGGGCAACCCCCCTCCCAGATCCAGACCTTCCCCGGCCGGTCCTCCTCAAGCCCGGCCAGGGGTCCCAAGCGCTAGACCTTCCGGCCCAGCCAACGCAGCGCCTTCTCCTTTTCGAAGTCGAGCGCGCGAACCGGCGGGGCGGACACCCGGCCGATCCGTTCGCCCAGTTCCCGTACCCTGGCCCGTACCTCGGGATCGGCCAGCACCCGCACGCCGAACGCAAGCTCCGCCGGGCTGACGTCATAAACCCGCTCCAGCTCGAGCGCCAGCGACACCGCGCGCAATTCGCCGTCACCGAACTTCCGGTGCCCGCTGCGCTCCCTCGTGGGTGGCAGCAGACCCAGGTTCTCGCGGTACCGCAACATGCGGGGGGAGGTGCCGAGCCGCTGGGCGGCCTCCGTGATACGCATGGCTTAATTCTGACAAATTAGTGTTAGAAAGTCGCGTCCGGCCGTGCGACGCCATCACCCGCCCGCCTAAACTCACAGCGACCACGGTTGACGAGGAGCATCGAATCATGGACTACAAGGTCGCCGATCTGTCGCTGGCGGAATACGGGCGCAAGGAGATCCAGCTGGCCGAGCATGAGATGCCGGGCCTGATGGCGGTGCGCGCGGAGTACGCCGACGCGCGACCGCTGCGCGGCGCCAAGATCATGGGCTCGCTGCACATGACCATCCAGACGGCCGTACTCATCGAGACGCTGGTCGCGCTCGGCGCCGAGGTTCGGTGGGTGAGCTGCAACATCTTCTCGACCCAAGACCACGCCGCGGCGGCCGTGGTGGTGGGGCCGGACGGCACGCCGGACGACCCCAAGGGCGTCTCGGTGTACGCGTGGAAGGGCGAGACGCTGCCCGAGTACTGGTGGTGCACCGAGCAGGCGCTGTCCTGGCCGGGCGGCGACGGCCCGAACATGATCCTCGACGACGGCGGCGACGCCACCCTGTTCGTCCACAAGGCCGCCGAGTACGAGAAGGCGGGCGCGGTCCCCTCACCTGCCGCCGACGACCCGGAGGAGTGGCGGGTCGTGCTCGAGACGCTGCGCCGCTCCATCGATGAAAACCCCGGCAAGTGGACGGCAACGGCCGAGCGCATCATGGGCGTGACAGAAGAGACGACCACCGGCGTGCACCGGCTGTATGAGATGGCCAAGGAGGGCACGCTGCTCTTCCCGGCGATCAACGTCAACGACTCGGTCACCAAGTCGAAGTTCGACAACAAGTACGGCTGCCGGCACTCGCTGATCGACGGCATCAACCGCGCCACCGACGTGCTGATCGGCGGCAAGGTCGCCGTGGTCTGCGGGTACGGCGATGTCGGCAAGGGCTGCGCGGAGTCTCTGCGCGGTCAGGGTGCCCGGGTGATCATCACCGAGATCGACCCGATCTGCGCGCTGCAGGCGGCCATGGACGGCTACCAGGTCACCACGCTCGAGGACGTCGTCGAGACCGCCGACATCTTCGTCACCGCAACCGGCAACTTCAACGTCATCACGGCCGATCACATGAGCCGGATGAAGCATCAGGCGATCGTCGGCAACATCGGCCACTTCGACAACGAGATCGACATGGCCGGCCTCGCGAAGATTCCCGGCATCGTCAGGACCAACGTCAAGCCGCAGGTCGACACGTGGACCTTCCCCGACGGCCGCTCGATCATCGTGCTGTCGGAGGGCCGTCTGCTCAACCTCGGCAACGCCACGGGCCACCCGTCGTTCGTGATGTCGAACAGCTTCACCAACCAGGTGATCGCCCAGATCGAGCTGTTCACCAAGACCGACGAATACCCGCTCGGCGTCTACGTGCTGCCCAAGCACCTCGACGAGAAGGTCGCCCGGCTGCACCTCGAGGCGCTCGGCGTCAAGCTGACCGAGCTGACCAAGGAGCAGGCCTCCTACATCGGGGTCAACGTGGAGGGCCCGTACAAGCCGGACACCTACCGCTACTGATCGGCCGGCGATCGACCCTGATCCCGATGCTGACCCGGATGCGCAGTGAAGAGTGACATCGCGGACCCCGGGCTCGCCGAGTCCGGGGTCCGGCGGATCGAGTGGGCGGATCGCGCCATGCCGGTGCTCCGGCAGATCCGGGAGCGGTTCGCCGCCGAGCGCCCGCTCGACGGCCTCGCGATCGTCGCGTGCATGCACGTGACGACCGAGACCGCGGGCCTCATCCGCACCTTGCAGGCGGGCGGCGCACGGATCGCCGTCGCCGCCTCCAACCCGCTGTCCACGCAGGACGACACCGCGGCCGCGCTGGTCGAAGAGTACGGCGCCGCCGTCTTCGCCCGCGCCGGCGTCGACCGCGATGGTTATTACGCGCACATCCGCCAGGCGCTCGAACTGGGGCCCGATCTCGTGGTCGACGACGGCTGCGACCTCGTCAACACTCTGCACTACGACCGTACGGACCTGGTCGAGACGGTGCGCGCCGGCTGCGAGGAGACCACGACGGGCGTCATCAGGCTGCACCAGATGGCCCGCGCGGGCGCACTGCGCTTCCCGATGGTGGCCGTCAACGACACCGCCACCAAGCGGATGTTCGACAACCGGTACGGCACCGGCCAGTCCACGCTCGACGGCATCATGCGCGCCACCAATACGCTGTTGGCCGGCAAGACCATCGTCATCGCCGGGTTCGGCTACTGCGGGCGCGGCCTGGCGGAGCGGGCACGCGGCCTCGGCGCCCGCGTCGTCATCACCGAGATCGACCCTGTCAAGGCGCTCGACGCCGCGCTGCAGGGCTTCGCCGTGTTGCCGATGGAGCGGGCGGCGCCGATCGGCGATGTGTTCATCACGGTGACGGGCAACCGCGACGTGGTCAGGGCCGAGCACATGCAGGTGATGAAGGACGGCGCGATCCTCGCCAACTCCGGTCATTTCGACGTCGAGGTCGATGTCCGGGCCCTGGCCGGCCTCGCCGTAGACGTACGGCACGGCGTCCGCCCGATGGCCGACGAGTACATCCTTGCCGACGGGCGACGGCTGGTGCTGCTGGCGGAGGGCCGGCTGGTCAACCTGGCCGCGGCCGAGGGCCACCCGGCCGCCGTCATGGACATGTCCTTCGCCGACCAGGCCCTCACCTGCGAGTGGCTGGCGCGGGCGCACGAGGAGCTGAGCCCCGGCGTGTACGAGGTGCCCGCCGAGATCGACGACGAGGTCGCCAGGCTCAAGCTGGAGTCCATGGACATCTCGATCGATATCCTGACCGCTGAGCAGGAGGATTACCTCGGCTCGTGGCGGCAGGGCTCGTGAGGCCGGCTACGGGCACGACGGCACGCAGAAGGGCGGCGGATGACCGCGGACGACGAGTGGCGGGTCGAGATCGACCTCGACGACGCCGATCACGGGCTCTCGCTGGGCGAGCGGTTCCGGGCGTTCGACCTCAACGATGACGTCCGCGCGCGCATGGGCGACCGAGTGATCGTGACCAGGGACGGCTCACGGGTCTTCCTGTACGCCCGCAGCGAGAACGATGTCCGGGAGGCCGCACAGGTCGCGCGGCGGCTGATCGAGGAGGACCGTCTGACCGCCGAGGTCTCCGTCACCCGCTGGCACCCGACCGCCCAGGAGTGGAAGGACATCAGCGTGCCACTGCCCCGCTCGCCGCAGGAGGTCGCCGGTGAGGAGGCGGAGCGCCGGCCGATCGACCCTGGCCTGCCCGACCCGCGCTTCGTCTACCTTGAGGCCTACAAGCCCGAGTTCCTGCGCGACCTCGGGCTCTGAGCCGACCGCGGCGCCCAACTCTGGCCTCGTCACCGTGCCCACCGGAACGTACCTGCACCTCGACGACCAGGTCGAGGAGCGGTTCCGGTGCGCGCCGGACGGGGGCGGCTGGCGGTACGTGGGCGAACGCGCCGACGGCACGCGCACCGACCTCACCGTGGACGGCGCGTGGCGGCAGATCCGCGTCGAACTCGCCGCACCCGGCCTGGCGATCCGCGGCGGCGCCGTGGGCGGGCGCGACGTGCTGTGGGTCCGCGCCGGCCAGCAGCGTGAGCACTCGGCGGCCGCGGCCGGCTTTCTGGGCGACTCGCCGGGGTTCTTGGTGGCGGTGGCCAGATCGCTGCGGCTCGATCCGGGCGCGCACGTCGTCGTGCCGCTGGTCCGGGTGAGCGGGCCGGCGCTCGCCGCGCTCACCGTCACGCAACGGTGGCGGCTGGCCGAGATCACGACGTACGACACCGAACTCGCGCCGCTGCCGGTCGAGCGCTACGAGATCACCGATCTCGCCACGGGCGAGCCGAGCGTCGTCCATCTGGCCGGCGACGTCGTCATCGACGCCCCGGGTATCGCGCTCACCGACCTCGAGTCGCCGCCCACGCTGTGATCATTCCGGTCGCGTTCATGCTATGGCGCCGACGTTCGACCCGGAGATCACCGCGTGGCCACGACGGTGTGGGCAGTCGTGCCGAGGTGATCACGCGGTGGTGCCAGTCGCCTCCGAGCACGCTAAGCGCGCGGGGCGCCGATGTGGCGGCGGGCACGGCGCTGGGCGAGCCGCGATTCCTCGCGCCGCCGGCGCTCGGCCAGCACCGCCGACAGCACGATCTCCGGCCGTACGCCGGGTGGCGGCGGCGGGCTCACCAGGGCCAGCACCTGGTCCGCGATGCGCCGGCCCATCGTGTCGCGGACCGCGGGCAGCAGCTCCCAAAACCGCTGGAGGTACTGCCTGGCGGTCAACGCGAGCGCGTCGGGCACGCGGGACAGCTCCAGGGACGCCGCCCAGCCGGCCAGCTGCGGCGGCATCACCGCCACCGGGCCGAACAGCGCCGCGGCCGGCACCCTGTCCTTGATCACGATCGTGCCGGCGAAGACGTCACCAAGTCGTTTGCCGCGCTGGTTGAACATCGAGCAGATGAGCGCGGGAGCGCCGAAGAGGAGCCAGAACTCGACGAAGCCGGCCAGCGCGCGCAGCAACGCCTGGCGGAACCACACCGGCCCGCCGTCGTCGCCCACCACGCGCAGGCCGAGCGCCATCTTGCCCAGCGTCCGGCCACGGGTGAACGTCTCGAACGCGGCCGGGTAGCCGACGATGATCAGTACGAAGAGCAGGATCGTCAGCCCGGCGGAGAACGCTTCGTCGGTGACCAGACTGGTCATGCTCGTCAGCCACAGCACGAAGTTGAGCAACGAGAACTGAAAAAGCATGTCGAGCAGCAGCGCCACCGCCCTGCTGGCCAGCCGGGCCACTCTGATGTCGAGGGCGACGGCCTCACCGGTGATCAGCTCCGCCACGGGGTCCAGTCTGCCGGTCCTCCGGCCGGGACGCTAATCTCGCCGGGTGGACGTCGACGCCTTCGTGGCCGCACATCACGCCGACTGGCTGCGCCTCGAGCAGTTGGTGGGCCGCGGCCGCAAACTGTCCGGCCCGGAGATCGACGAGCTGGTCGAGCTCTACCAGCGCACGGCCACGCATCTGTCCGTGGTGCGGTCGAGCTCGCCCGACCCGGCGTTGGTCGCGCGGCTGTCGTCGCTCGTCGCGCGCGGGCGGGTGACGGTCACCGGGACCCAAGCGCCGCTGTGGCGGGACCTCGCCAGGTTCGTCACGGTGTCGTTCCCGGCGGCGGCCTACCGGATCCGCCGGTGGTGGCTGGCCACCACGTTGCTGTCGATCCTGACCGGCACCGTCACGGCCATCTGGGTGGCCCGCAACCCCGAGGTCCAAGCCTCCATCGCCACCCCGTTCGCGATCCGCGAGCTCGTCGAGCGCGATTTCGCCAACTACTACACCGAGCACGCCGCCGGGGCGTTCGCCTTCCAAGTCTGGGCCAACAACGCGTGGGTATCCGCGCAGGCCCTGATCTTCGGCATCCTTTTCGGCATCCCCACCTTGTTCCTGCTTCTCAGGACGTCGGTGGAGCAGCTCGGCATCGTGGGCGGGCTCATGTCGGCGGCCGGCAAGGGCGGCGTCTTTCTCGGCCTCGTCCTCCCGCATGGCCTGCTCGAGCTCACCGCCGTCTATCTCGCATGCGCCGCCGGGCTGCGCCTGGGCTGGACCGTCATCGATCCCGGCCCGCGCCCGCGCGGGGCGGCGCTCGCCGAGGAGGGCCGGGCCGCCATGAGCATCGCGCTCGGTCTCATCGGTGTGCTCCTGGTCTCGGGCGCCATCGAGGGCTTCGTCACCGGTCATGTGCACACGACCTGGCTGCGCATCGGCATCGGCGTCGTCGCTGAGGCCGCCTTCCTGACCTACGTCATCGTCCTCGGCCGCCGCGCCGTCAAG
The DNA here is from genome assembly GCA_937891035.1 of uncultured Thermomonosporaceae bacterium. Taxonomy (GTDB): domain Bacteria; phylum Actinomycetota; class Actinomycetes; order Streptosporangiales; family Streptosporangiaceae; genus CALAED01. Next base: position 7,793 of record CALAED010000154.1, read on the forward strand.
GAAGGCGACACCGGCGACGCGACCCTCCGCCCCGCCACCGCCCCCACCTCAGGATGATCACAGCAGCTCGTCGAGATCGACGTCCACCGGAAAGGGATGATCGGTTTTAAGGATGCCCAGGTGCGCCCCGGACGAGGCGTACGATTGCGTAGTTTGGTCCAAAATATAGCTGTAGCAGATCAATCCGTCGCCCTCGCGCTCGATACGCCAATAGTGAGGAATATCCACAGAAGCGTATTCGGCGGGTTTGTCAATGCGATCGGAGCTGATGCTTCCTTTACTCATGATTTCCACCACCAGGAGCACCTGCAGCGGTCTAATCGGCAGCACATCGGGGTCACCCTCGAAGACCAGCACATCGGGGCGCCTATTGTGCAAGGGGACATCGGCGATCCGGAGATCGACGTCCGTCGTCACCTGCCACGGCCTTGGCACGACCTCTTCCAGCCGATTCGCCAATAGCCGCGCGATGCGATTATGCCGCGGGGTCGCGGAGGGGGACACGATGATGCTCCCGTCGACAATCTCAATGCGTCGGCAGATCTCTTCCGGGAGTCGATCGTATTCCTCCGCTGTGATCCCTTCCTCCGGGAGCGACGACATCCATTCCGGCAACGCGGTCATGGCGAGTCTCCCTCGGCCTT
>CALAED010000155.1 GCA_937891035.1 uncultured Thermomonosporaceae bacterium
ACCCCTGGGGCATCAGAATCGAGCGGGTCGAGATCAAGGACGTCTCGCTGCCCGAAGGCATGAAGCGGTCGATGGCCAGGCAGGCGGAGGCCGAGCGGGAGCGGCGGGCCCGCATCATCACCGCCGACGGTGAATACCAGGCGTCCAAGCGGCTGGGCGCCGCCGCGCACGAACTGTCGAAGGACCCCGCCTCGTTGCAGCTTCGCCTGCTGCAGACGGTCGTCGAGGTCGCGGCGGAAAAGAACAGCACGCTTGTGATGCCGCTGCCGGTCGAGATGCTGCGGTTCTTCGAGAAGATGAGCGGCGGTCCAGAGCGCGAGCCGGCCGAGTCGGAGCCGGTCGAAGAACCGGAGCCGCTGGCGCAGGCGGTCGAAGAGCCGGTCGAGGGCATGCCGCCGCCGCTGGAGTCGGCCCCTCCGCTGAGCGGTGCCGCCGGTCTCACGAGTGAGGCCGAGACGACCCGTCCCGAGGTGGCGGCCCCTCAGGACCTACCGGCTCCGTCATCGGGTGAGCAGACCGCCGAGCAGCCGCGTCCGGCCGAGCAGCCGCGTCCGGCCGAGCCGCATAGCCGTACGTGGGGAGGTTCTGGCAACTCCTCGCCGGGGACCTGATGATCCTTCAGTAAGGTTCGGTCATGAAGAAATGGGAGTACGCGACCGTACCGTTGTTGATCCACGCGACGAAGCAAATCCTCGACAATTGGGGCGATGACGGCTGGGAGCTGGTCACTGTCATGCCCGGCCCCAACCCGGAGAATCTGGTGGCGTACCTGAAGCGGGAGAAGGTGTGAGCACGCCCGAGGAACGGATCGCCGAGCTGGGCTTGGAGCTCCCGCCGGTCGTCCGGCCGCTGGCATCGTACGTGCCGACCATACGGACGGGCTCCCTGGTCTATACGGCCGGCCAGGTGCCGCTGAAGGACGGCGAACTCCTGGCCGCCGGCAAGGTCGGCGTGGAGATCTCGCCGGAGCAGGCCGCCGACCTGGCCAAAGTCTGCGCTCTGAATGTGATCGCGGCGCTTAAGGCCGAGGTGGGCGAGCTGTCCCGAGTGGTGCGCATCGTCAAGGTCGTCGGCTTCGTCGCCAGCGCCCCCGACTTCTATGGCCAACCCCAGGTGATCAATGGGGCCAGCGAGCTGTTCGGCGCGGTCTTCGGTGACGCGGGCGCGCACGCGCGCAGCGCTGTGGGAGTCGCGGTGCTGCCGCTCAACTCCCCTGTCGAGGTCGAGGCCATCGCCGAAGTCACCGGCTGACGCGCGTCGCGTGCGGCGTGCTCAGCCCTGGCCGGCGCAGCGGCGGTGACCCTTGACGACCAAGCCCCAGTTGGCTTCGAATGGGCGGCCATGAGGCTGATGCGATGGTAAGTCGGCTGCGCCTGCCGGACGCGTTCGCCGAGCAGGCCCGAGATGTCATCGAGGGCCGCGTCGAGGCGGCGCGGCCCAAGGACGCCGCGACCGTCGTGATCCTCCGCGATCATCCCGAAGACGGTCTGCAGGTTTTCATGTTGCGCCGGGCCGCCTCGATGGCCTTCGCGCCCGGGGCGTACGTCTTTCCCGGCGGCTCGGTCGACCCGCGCGACAGCGACCGTACGATCGGCTGGGCCGGTCCGGCACCCGCCGCCTGGGGTGAAGCCTTCGGCGCCGGCGAGACTCTGGCCGGCGGACTGGTCTGTGCCGCCGTACGCGAGACCTTCGAGGAATCCGGCGTGCTGCTCGCCGGGCCGACCCTCGACTCGGTCATCGAGGACACTCGCGGCGCCGATTGGGAGGCGGACCGGCGGGCTCTGATCGACCGAACCCTCTCCTTCGCCGCTTTCCTCGACGGGCGCGGGCTCGTGCTCCGCTCCGACCTGCTACGCCCGTGGGCGCACTGGATCACGCCGGTGGTCGAGAGGAAGCGTTACGACACCAGGTTCTTCATGGCGGCGATACCGCGAGGGCAGCGTGCTCGCGACGTCAGCACCGAAGCCGATCGGGTGGCCTGGCTCAACCCCGCCGACGCCGTGGCGCGGATGCGTGCCGGCGAGCTGGTCCTGCTGCCGCCGACCCTCGTGACCCTGCTCGAACTCACGGCGTACGATTCCACAGCCGCGGTCCTGGCGACCGAACGCGAGATCAGCCCCCGTCTCCCCGAGGTACAGATGGGTGATGGTGGCGTTTATCTCCTCATGCCGGACGAGCTGTCCTATGACCTGGCGGGCGCGTACGGGGTGCGGCCATCGTGACGGCGCGCCCCGAGCCGGCACGCCCCGCGGCTGCGCGTCACGAACCCGCGCGGCGCATTGAGCGGGAGGATCCGTGAGCACACCGCAGATCGACGGCATGGGTACGGAGCGCGCCCGGTGCGTGCTGGCGCCCAACCCGTCCCGGTTGACCCTCGACGGAACGAACACATGGGTGCTCGCCGAGCCGGATGCGGCGCGGGCCATCGTGATCGACCCCGGGCCAGAAGACGAGGGACACCTCCGGCGGGTGGTCGACACCGTCGCCGCGGCCGAGCGCCGCGTCGGTTTCGTGCTCCTGACCCATGGGCACCCCGACCATGCCGAGGGCGCGCGGCGGTTCGCCGAGCTTGCCGGCGGTCCGGCCGTACGGGCACTGGATCCGGCGCATCGGCTGGGCGACGAGGGCCTCGGCGAGGACGACGTCGTGGCCATGGACGGGCTCGAGCTCCGGGTGATGGAGACCCCCGGGCATTCCGACGACTCGCTGTGCTTTTGGGTCCCGGCCGACCGGGCCATCCTGACCGGCGACACGGTGCTCGGGTACGGCACGACCATGCTGGAGGGCAGCCTCGGCGACTACATGGAATCGCTCGACCGGCTGCGTGACTTCGCCGCGGCCGCCGACGCTGCGACGATCTTGCCAGGGCACGGTCCCAAGCTCGACGATCCTACCGGCGCGCTCGACTACTACATCGGCCATCGACGAGAGCGGCTGGCCCAGGTCGAAGCCGCGCTGCGGGCCGGGGCGCGCACCGCACGCGAGGTCGTGGAACGCGTCTATATCGACGTCGATGAGGCCCTGTGGCCGGCGGCCGAATGGTCCGTCCAAGCCCAGCTCGACTATCTCCGCCAACGTCAAATGGACTCCTAACCGGAGCCATCCTATCCACTCCGAGCCCGGCCCCCCCGGGCCCCCCCCCCGCCTTGACCGGACCTGCCGCCGGCTCGCTGGCCGCCTCCGCCCCCGCGAAACGGCAGGAGAACGGTCAGCGGGAGCGTTTGCGGAGGCGTTCGATGTCGAGGATCACGACGGCACGGGCCTCGATGCGCAGCCAGCCGCGCCCGGCGAAGTCGGCGAGCGCCTTGTTGACCGTCTCGCGTGAGGCGCCCACCAGCTGCGCCAGCTCCTCCTGTGTGAGGTCGTGGTGGACGTGCAGGCCCGCCTCGGTTGGCTGGCCGAACCGCTCGGCCAGGTCGAGCAGCTGCTTGGCGACTCGGCCCGGTACGTCGGTGAAGACGAGGTCGGCCATCACGTCGTTGGTCCTGCGCAGTCGCTGGGCCAGCGCCCGCAGCAGGTGTACGGCCACTTCGGGGTGGTTGGTCAAGAAAGGCCGCAGGTCGTCGTGGCCCAGCCCGGCCAGCCGGCATTCGGTGACGGCCACCGCGCTGGCCGTCCGCGGCCGCGGGTCGAAGAACGACAGCTCGCCGAACATCTCGCTCGGGCCGAGCACGCTGAGCAGGTTTTCGCGGCCGTCCGGCGCGGCCCTGGTCAACTTGACCTTGCCTTCGAGGATCACGTAGAGCCGGTCGCCGACCTCGCCCTCGTTGAACAGCGTCTGACCCCGCGACAACCGCACCTCCGCCACGCTGGCGCGCAGGGACTTGGCAGCCGCGTCATCCAGGGCCTCGAAGAGCGGCGCCCTGTTGAGTACCTCTTCGTCGCGGTCGGTCACACTTCCTCCTTGTCCACACCTCCACCCACAAGTGTGACGTATATCGCACTGTGGATGTCACCCGGGCCGCTACGGAGCGGGGGAGGCCGTACGCTTGGCCTCGTGTCCCGCATAACCCCGGCCCCGGAATCACGTCTCGCTCTGGTTCGCCGCGCGCGGCGGATGAACCGAGAACTCGCCGCGCTGTATCCCGACGCCCACTGCGAGCTGGATTTCACCAACGCGCTTGAGCTGCTGGTCGCAACGATCCTGTCTGCGCAGTGTACGGATCGCCGAGTGAACGCGGTCACACCGACCCTGTTCGCGCGGTACGTCACGGCCGCCGACTATGCCGGCGCGGACCGCGACGAGCTGGAAAAGATCATCCAACCCACCGGGTTCTTTCGAGCCAAGGCCAACAACCTCATGAAGCTTGGCCAGGAGCTGTGCGACTCGTTCGGCGGCGAGGTGCCGCGGAAGATGGACGAACTGGTCAAGCTGCCGGGCGTAGGCCGCAAAACGGCCAATGTCGTGCTCGGCAACGCCTTCGATGTGCCGGGCATCACGGTGGACACCCACTTCTCCCGGCTGGCCCGCAGGTTCGGCTGGACGACGCAGACCGACCCCGTCAAGATCGAACACGAGGTCGGTGAACTGATCCCGCGCAAAGAGTGGACGATGCTGTCCCACCGGCTGATCTGGCACGGGCGCCGCGTCTGCCACTCCCGTCGCCCGGCGTGCGGGGCCTGTCCGCTGGCCAGGCTCTGCCCCTCCTATGGCGAGGGCCCCACGGACGAACAGACCGCTCGTACGCTGGTCAAGGCCGGTCCGTTCTCCTGACCCCGGGGCGAGACCCCGGGGTCTCGCCCCCGGCCCCTCCAGCCGATACCTGCTCGCCCGCCGCGCGGCCGGGGCCGCCGGGTGATGGCCGCTCCACCGGCCCGCCGATAATGGCGTTATGCGCGATCGCGACCAAACCGGGCGCGCCAGAAGCGCGCGGCCGCGGGACGCGTACGGACGTCCACTGCCGCGTGGGGCGCAGGGCGAGCCGACCACGCCCGACGACTACGCGGCGCCGCCGTCCCGGGCCCTGGCCGATGCGCAGGCACTGCTGGACGCCGACCGCCCGTTCCATGCCCACGAGGTGCTCGAGGCGGTGTGGAAGGCGGCGCCGGAGCGGGAACGGGAGCTGTGGCGCGGGCTTGCCCAGGTCGCGGTGGGGTTGACCCATGTACGTCGCGGCAACGCCAAGGGCGCCCAGGCCCTGTTGCGGCGCGCCGCTGATCGCATCGCCCCCTTCGCGCCAGGGCCGTACGAGATCGACGTCTCCGGCATCGTCAGGGACGTCAGAGCGCTGGCCGACCGCATCGACTCCGGCGGCATCGACGCCGTGACGGACGCCGACTTGGCGCTGCGACTCGTTCGCTGAGATCGTCCGACCCCTCGTCGCGTCCGGCAACGCCCGGCCGCCCGGCCGCGCCCGATCGCCACGTACGGGCCCGTAGGAGCCTCGGCCAGGCAAGGGACCGGGCCGATGACGTGGCACTGGGCACGACCGCGAGTCCTAGCCGGCCAGGAGGTGGGCCGGTCTAGTCGGAACAGGCCTGGGTCGACACCGGGGTGCTGGCTTCGATCCCGGCCCTGGCGTCCGGCGCGACCTCGGTCGCCGTCAGCGCGTAGCCCGTCTCCTCCTCGTCGGTGAGCGCGGCGGCGAAGATCACCCCGTACACGGTGCCGTCCGTGGCGAGCAACGGACCGCCGGAGTTGCCGGGCTTGACGGCGCCGCGGATCGCGTAGATCTCCCGCTTGACCTGGCCGGCGTGGTAGATGTCGGGGCCCTTCGCGAACTGCCGGGTGCGGATCCGGGCGGCCACGGCGTCGAATCCGGGGCGTCCGCGCGGGTAGCCGGCGACCACCGCGTTGTCGCGAGACTTGGCGGACGGGTTGAACCCCAGCGGCCGCTGGGGCAGCCCCGGCACTTGCAGCACGGCGATGTCGCGGCGCGGGTTGTACACGACGACCCTGGCCCGGTAGGAGGCGCCGCCCAAGACGAACACCGTCGGCCCGCCCCTGACGCCGGCCACGACGTGGGCGTTGGTCATCACGCGTTCCGGCGCGTACACGAACCCGGTGCCCTCGATCCTGCGCTGGCAGGACGGCGCCGTACCCACGATCTTGACGATGCTCCGTCGTACGGCGCGCAGCTCCGGGGTGGTCAGCACGCTGGTGTCCGGCGGCGGCACGTTGACCAGCGACTCGCCGCCGAGCCCCCCGAAGACCTGTGGGAACTCCGTCTTGGCGACGAACGCGCGGAATGAGGAGAACCATCCGTCGACGACGTCCGGCATGACGTCGTCGACCCCGCGCAACACCTCGGAGTTGGCGACCTGATTGCGCAACGTGGAGAACGGGGAGTTGCTCACGGCGCTGCCGATGAACCAGGCGACCACCAGCAGCGACACGACGCTGACGACCGCACCCCCGGCGGCGTCGACGGCACGGGCGTTATTGCCCGTTACCCGGTTGCGGATGACGGCGCCGAGGGACGAGGCAAGCAACTGGCCGAGCGTGGCGGCCAGGAAGGCGATCACGATGGCGAGCAGGGCCTGCTGGGATGGCCCCTCGACCACCGCCCTGGCGATCGGCGGCGCGACCAGCGCACCGAAAACACCACCCCCGACGAACCCGACGAAGCTCAGCAACCCAACGATGAAGCCCTGCCGATAGCCCGACACGGCGAACAACACGATGAGCCCTAGCAAGATCAGATCAAGGAAGTGTTCGCCCAGCACGGAAACACCGTATAGGGCTGAAGCCGGGGTTTACGTCCCCTCCCCGGACCAGATCCGACATGGGCGCCGTAACTCCCCGGCATGAGGGTCCGGCGGCGTACGGGACGACGCCAGGTGAGGGAGGGAGGACGTCAGCCTCCTGCGCTGAGTCCGAGCACGTCAGGTGGGAGATCCTCGACCCGGTCCCGATCCCAACGCCGGGCCCAGCCGCCGATCTCCAGGAATCGATCGAGCAGTCCGGCGGTAAATCCCCAGACCAGCATGCCGCGCACCCGGAAGGCCGGACTCACATAGCCGAGGGGGCCACGCACCCGCAGCCGGTTGGCCGGATCGGTGAGTTCGCTGATCGGCACCCGCGCGACCGCGGCCACCTCGGCCGGGTCGTTCGCCGACACCGCCGATGGCTCGCGCCACCATCCTGCGACGGGGGTCACTCGGTAGCCGCTGCGATTGACGTGCAGTTCGGGCAGTACGGCGAGCACGTCCACGCCGTCCGGATCGAGGCCCGTCTCCTCTGCGGCCTCGCGCAGCGCGGCAGCCACCGGCCCGTCGTCGTCCGGATCGATTCCGCCACCGGGGAAGGCGGGCTGGCCGGCGTGCTTGTCGAGCGTCGCGGCCCGCTGGATCAACAGTAGGTCGGGCCCGTCCGGGCCTTCGCCGAACAGCACGAGGACGGCCGCCGGCCGGGCGGCGCGCGGTGGCCGCATCGCCGCCGGAACCGCCAGCGACGGCGCCTTTGCGACAAATCGGTCCAGCCACGCGGGGGGAGACACAGCACTCCCAACGGCCTCGGCGTCGTGTTTATTCATCTCGGTCGCGCTTCATCGGTCGCGTTCCCCGGTTCGGCCGGGCTCGTGTCCCCGGTTTGGGCTCGTCGCGGCCAGACTTGTCGCGGCCAGACTTTTTGCGGGCGGCCGGGGTTGTCGCGCTCGGGCTCGTTCGGGCTCGGTCGCGGACGACTCGGCCGTGGGTTCGTCCGTCCTGTGCCCTCGCGCCCTTGGTCATCATCCGGGTCACCGGGTCACCGTTCCGGCTCGGGGTCGGCGAGCCAGCCCAGCATCTGGGCGTCGAACGTACGGGGGCGTTCTTGATGCGGAAAGTGGCCGACCCCGTCGATGAGCTTCCATCGGTACGGCGCCGCCACGTACCGGCCCGACCCCTGGGCGCTGGCCGGCAGTATGTACGGATCGAGCGCCCCGTGGAGTTGAAGCGTGGGCACCTGGATCGGCGCGGCCATGCGATGCGCGTACCTGACCCCGTCGGGGCGGGGCAACGACCGGATCAGCCACCGGTGGTACTCCATCGCACAGTGCGCGACGCCGGGTATCTGGATCGCATCCCTGGCCAGCCGCTCGGTCTGCCGGTCCGGCCACCCGGGCGCCGACCATTCGTGCAGCATGCGCCCAACGGCAGCGGCGTCGTCGCGGACCAGCGACCGTTCCGGCACCGTCGGCAGCTGAAACCGGAACACCCGCCGGGTGGCCCATCCCTGTCTGCGCGGGTCGCTTCGTACGGCCTGGCGCAGTCGCAGGGGATGTGGCGCGGAGACCGCGATGAGCCGTTGTACGACTTTGGGGTGATACACGGCCATGGTCCAGGCCAGCAGGCCGCCCCAGTCGTGTCCGGCGACGATCGCGTTCGCCTCGCCGAGCGCACGGACCAGGCCGGCCGCGTCACCGGCCAAGGCGACCAGGTCATATCCGCGCGGCGGCTTGTCGCTGCCGCCGTAGCCACGCAGATCGATGGCCACGGCAAGGTAACCGGCCGGCGGCAGCGAGACCAACTGGTTGTGCCA
>CALAED010000156.1 GCA_937891035.1 uncultured Thermomonosporaceae bacterium
GGCAGTTGCGGTCGACCAGGACGAGTTCATCCCGGGCGATGCTGTGATGGCCGACGATGCGGTTCGCGGTGGAATTGCCGTTCAGCACGAAGAAGGTGCGCTCTGCGCCGAAAATGCGGGCGGCGTTGCGCTCGGCCTCGCCGACCGGCCCCGTGTGCTCGAGCGGTGAGCCGAGCTCGGCGACCGAGATCGACAGGTCGGTACGGAGGAGGCGTTCTCCGTAGTAGTCGAAATAGGCCCGGCCGACCGGCGATTTCAGGAACGCGACGCCGCCGGCATGGGCGGGCGTGTGCCAGGAGTACTCGTGGCGATCGTCGAACCGGCGCAGCGCGCGGAAGAACGGCGGCAGCATCCACTCCTGGTAGTCGCGCACGGACCTGACGATGCGGCCGGCGATGAACGACGGCGTGTCCTCCAGCGGCCAGATGAAGCCGTGAATGATCTCGTACACCCAAAGCGGGACGTCGCTCAGGTCGCTGCCGCGGACGATGAGCAGGACCGGCAGCCGGCGGAACCGGTCGGCCAGCCCCTTGAGCACCGCCTCCCGGTCTGCCTCAGGGGTGCCCCAGTCGACCAGCGCCCCGGTGAGGGTGGCGTCGGCGCCGATCACCGCCAGCGCGTCTCTGGGTCTCGCCCAGCGGACGTCAAGGTCGTCGCGTTCCAGCTCGGCCTGGATCCGCCGTAACTGCTCGGTGATCGCGCCGGAGCCGGACGGCTCATCTTCGCTCGCGAACAGGACCTTCGCTTGTGTAGTCATGGACTCGTCTCCCCGATCGCGCGGTCGTCGGCCGGCCACTCCGCCGCTGTCACCTTGAGTAAAAGAACAATAACTCAAAGTAAAGACCGGCTGGGATAGGGGGGCCGGTTCGCCCGGTGGCGAGGCCCCATGCCGCCCCGGCCACCGATAAGTGGCGCATAGGGCGATGGCGTTCGGGGAACGATCTCGTCCGGCCGGGTCACCGAGCGCGGAGGTGCGCGGTCATGCACTTGGGCACACTGGTACTCATCGTCTGGCTGGGGATCGGCGCCCTCGCCGCCGGGCAACGCCACGAGTTCTCCGATGTCACGCGCAATTGCAACATGGCGGCCACCGTCGGCGTGACGATGCTCGCGGGCCCGCTCAACTACATTGGGCTGAACCCCAAGATCTCCTGCCGTGATCTACCCAGGCCGAGCGAATGACGCAAGCCGCGAAGCTCAGCCGCGACGCCGTGGCTCACTCGCGCGCGGCCGACCCTCCTGCCGCCAGCCGCATGAGGTCGGAGTCGAGGTCGATGGAGACCTCGGTTCCGCCGGCGCTGCCGAACTCGTGCCGGTAGCCGTTCCAGGACTCGTCCCTGACCTGCCGGGCGAAGCCGCTTTCGACGAGGAGCAGCAGCTCGAGCGCGGCCCGGTCGACGCGCGTGTTCAGCGCCGGGTCGCCCCAGTCCTCCGGTGCGGCGAACACCGAGGTCGGCACGACGGCGGTGCGCAGGTAGGCGAACAGCGACCGCATCTGCTCGTCGACGACGAGCGAGTGCCGGGCCGATCCCGCTGTGGCGGCGAGTACGACGGGCTTGGCGATGAGCAGATCGTCGTCGAGGACCTGGAAGAACGAGGTGAACAGGCCGCTCGCCCCGGCCTTGTAGACCGGGGTGGCCGCGACGATGCCGTCTGCTTCGGCGAGGGCGTCGACGGCCTGCCGCAGGTTCGGGCCCACCAGCCGGGAGACCATGGCGGTGGTGATCTCGGTGGCGAGCGCACGCAGGTCGATGACCTGGGTGGCCACCTCGTGCCCGCGCCGGCTCGCCAGGCCGGCGACGCGCTGCGCGATCCGATCGGCCAGCATGCGGGTCGATGAGGGGTCGCCGGTGCCGGCCGTGACGACCACGAGCGTGTAGGCCTGCCTGTCGGTTGTGGTCACGGGCGTGCTCGCTCCTTGTCTTGATCCGCGTTGTCCGATTGGGCCAGCTTCCATCCGATCGTCGCCAGCTGCCGCAGCTCGTCGGGGGTCAACTCGGCGGTGAGCGCGCGGGCGACGGAGCGGGCGTGCCGCCGGCCGACCTGGCGCTGCTTGTCCCGGCCGGCGTCGGTGAGCGACAGGCGGACGCCGCGTCCGTCGGACCGGTCCGCACACCGCTCGACGAATCCGCGCTCGACCAGCCGGTCCACCATGCGCGACAGCGCCGGCTGGCTGAGCAGAACGTGCCGGTGCAACTCGCCGATGCGCAGCGGTTCGTCGCACTTGGACAGGGTGTAGAGCACGTCGTACTCCCGCATGGACAGATCACGCCAGATGTCCTCGGCCGCGAACTGCTTCGTCAGCCGCGCGTGGGCGGACAGCAGGGCCTCCCACGCGTCGTTGGCGAGCCGGGGCCTGGACCCGGCCGGCCTGGACCCGGCGGGACCGGTCCCGCCCGGGCGGCGCGGGCGTCCGGGTTTGGTCTCGCCGCGCATCGCCATCACGCGCTCGGGTACACGACCCGGACCGCCGGGTCGGAGTCCTGGTATGGGGCCGAGCCCGTCACGTTGTCTCCGCGGTTGGCGAGCGGACGCGGCCGGCGCGGCGGCCGGTCGCCGTACTTCGCCTTGACCAGGGAGGCGTGCGTCGGCGCGTCCGGAACCTCGGGGTCGCGCCTGGCGGCCAGTTCCTTGCGCAGGGTGGGCACGACCTCCTCGCCGAGCAGGTCGAGCTGGTTCAGCACGGTCTTCAGCGGCAGGCCGGCGTGGTCGATCAAAAACAGCTGGCGTTGGTAGTCGCCGAAGTGCTCGCGGAAGGTCAGCGTCTTGTCGATGACCTCCTGCGGACTGCCCACCGACAGCGGCGTCATCCGCATGAAGTCCTCCAGCGCCGGGCCGTGCCCGTAGACCGGCGCCTCGTCGAAGTAGGGCCGGAACTCCCGGATGGCGTCCTGCGACCTGCGGGCGATGTACGCCTGGCCACCCAGGCCGACGATCGCCTGCTTTTCCGTACCGTGTCCGTAGTGGGCGAAGCGTTGACGGTAGAACCCGATCAGGCGCATGAAGTGCTCCTTCGGCCAGAAGATGTGGTTGGCGAAGAAGCCGTCGCCGTAGTACGCGGCCTGCTCGGCGATCTCGGGGGTGCGGATCGACCCGTGCCACACGAACGGCGGCACGTCGTCGAGCGGCCGCGGGATCGAGGTGAACCCCTGGAGCGGGGTGCGGAACCGCCCCTCCCAGTCCACCACGTCCTCGCGCCACAGCCGGTGCAGCAGGTTGTAGTTCTCCAGCGCCAGCGGCAGACCCTGGCGGATGTCCTGCCCGAACCACGGATACACCGGGGCCGTGTTGCCCCGGCCGAGCATCAGATCCACCCGGCCCTTCGCCAGGTGCTGCAACACGGCGTACTCCTCGGCGATGCGCACCGGGTCGTTCGTCGTGATCAGGGTCGTGGCCGTGGTCACGATCAGCCTCTTGGTCGTCGCCGCGATGAACGACAACAGAGTCGTGGGTGAGGACGAGAAGAACGGCGGGTTGTGGTGCTCGCCGATGGCGAACACGTCAAGACCCACCTCTTCGGTCTTTTGCGCGATACGCACGACCGCGTCGATCCGCTCCGCTTCGCTCGGGGTCTCTCCCGACACCGGGTCGCGGGTGATATCGCTGACCGAGAACACCCCGAACTGCATAGCCGCCTCCTCAGGCGCTCGCCGCGCCAAGTTCATGCATTTGCATATACCCCACAACTGGCGGATATGCGGCGATATTCCCTCGTGGCCGTGTGCGCGGTGAGGGGCCGGCACGAGGACGTAGTCCAGCCGACCCGGCTCGCCGACGAGTGCACCGCACGGACGAGCCGTTGAACCGCACAGCCGAGCCGTTGCACCGCACGGACGAGCCGTCGCCGGCGGGCGGTCACGGTGACGAGACCACGTCGATGACGTGCTTCAACCCGGGTTCGCGCAGTCGGGCGTGCAGCTTGAAGAACACGTTCGCCGCGCGGTGGCCGGACCAATCGTCGGGCATCAGTTCGAGTGGCAGACCCGGGTCCAGGTAGGGCATCCGCCGCCACGCGTCGAGGGTGCGCAGGTAGTCGGCGAACGCCTCCTCGCCGTCCGTCGACCGGCGCCGGCTCCAGCGCGCGAGGAGCGGTTCGTGCGTACGCAAGAACTCGTCGTACATCTTCTTGAGGGCGGCGAGGTCCCACCAGTGCGTGATCGCGTGCCGCAGGTCGCCGAAGGCGAGGTGGTCGGCGCGGAAGAGGTCGACGTACGCGGTGACCTCCAGGCGTTCGATCGCGCGGCGCGCCTCGTCGGCCAGGTGCCCGGGCGCGATCCACACGCCGGGCGCGGCGGTGCCGAAACCGAGCCAGGTCAGCCGGGACCTCAGCAGATGCCGTTTTTGCCGCTCCGACTCGGGGACGGAGAACACCACGAGCACCCAGCCGTCAGGCACGTCGGCGATCCGGCGCTCGAAGATGCGCCGGTCGCCCTCGGTCAAGATCCGGCCCGCTTCCTCCGACAGCGAATAGCCGGCCGTCGCCGCGACGCGCCTGGCCTCGAGGAGACCGCGTCGCTTCAGTCGGGAGACCGCCGACCGGACGGCGGGCGCGTCCACGTCGAGCCTGGCCATGAGCCGGATGAGGTCGGCGACCGAGACCCACCCGCCGAGGTCGCGTCCGTACGCACCGTAGAAGGTGACGATCAAGGAGCGCGGCCGGCGGCCACGTTCTTCGGCCGGATCCATGTTGTCGGTCACAATCGCACGATAGCGATCCGTCCGGGCCGACTCCGCCCCGCCGCTGGCGGGAGCGCACGTAGTCGCTCAAAGCCGCGGACCAGCAGTATCGGAATCTTGACGGAGATCATGAAAACGATACATTGGTTTCATCTAGCGGGAGAAGCCGGAGCCGCCGCCATGGACCTTTCGCCATCTGCTCACGTCGACACGTTCACCCGCGACAACCTTCCCCCGCCCGACCAGTGGCCCACGATGACCTGCACGCTGCCCGAGCTGCGCTATCCGCGGCGGCTGAACTGCGCTGAGGAGTTGCTCGACCGTACGGTGGAGCGGTTCGGGCCCGGCCGCCCCTGCTTGATCGGGCAGGACGAGTCGTGGACCTACGGCGACCTGCTCGGCCGCGCGAACCAGGTCGCCCGCGTGCTGGTCGAGGACCTCGGCGTGGTGCCGGGCAACCGGGTGCTGCTGCGCGGCCCCAACAATCCCTGGCTGGTCGCGTGCTGGCTCGGCGTGATCAAGGCGGGGGCGGTCGCGGTGTCCGTGCTGCCGGTGCTGCGCAGCGGCGAGCTGGCCGAGATCGCCGAGAAGGCGCGGATCTCCCACGCCCTGTGCGACTCGCGTTTCGTCGAAGACCTCGTCAAGGCCGAGGTGGACGGGCTGAAGATCGTGGGCTACGGCGGGAAGGACGACGCCGACCTGATCGCGCGCTGCGCGGCCAAGCCGGCGGACTTCGCGGCCGTGCCGACCGCGGCCGACGACGTATGCATGATCGCGTTCACCTCTGGCACCACCGGCAAGCCCAAGGGCTGCCTGCACTTCCATCGCGACGTGCTGGCCATCGCCGACACGTTTTCCGCGCACGTACTCCGGCCGCGCCCCGACGACGTGTTCGCGGGCAGCCCGCCGCTGTCGTTCACCTTCGGGCTCGGCGGTCTCGTGGTCTTCCCGCTGCGGGCCGGCGCGTCCACGGTGCTGGTGGAGCGTGGCAGCCCGCAACTGTTGCTCGCCGCCATGGCCGAACACCGCGTCAGCGTGCTGTTCACCGCGCCCACCGCCTACCGGGCCATGCTCGCCGACCTCAGCGGAGCCGCCCCGCCCGCCATCCCGGCGCTGCGCCGCTGTGTGTCCGCCGGGGAGCATCTGAACGCCCGAACCTGGCAGGCCTGGCGGGACGCCACCGGTGTGGAGATCATCGACGGCATCGGCTCGACCGAGATGTTGCACATCTTCATCTCCTCGGCCGACGCCGACATCCGGGCCGGCTCCACCGGCAGGGTCGTACCCGGGTACGAGGCGCGGGTGGTCGACGAAGCGGGCGATCCGGTGCCGGCCGGCCGGCCCGGGCTGCTGGCCGTGCGCGGCCCGACGGGGTGCCGCTATCTGGCCGACGACCGGCAGCGCGACTACGTGCGCGGCGGCTGGAACTTCACGGGCGACGTCTACGTCCACGACGAGGACGGCTACTACTGGTACCAGTCGCGCGCCGACGATCTGATCATCTCGGCGGGGTACAACATCGCGGCGGTCGAGGTCGAGGAGGCCGTGCTCCGTTTCCCCGGCGTCGCCGAGGCCGCTGTGATCGGCGTGCCCGACCCCGATCGCGGGCAGATCGTCAAGGCATTCGTCGTCCTGCGTGCCGGGGTCCCGGCCACCGAGGCCACCGCGCTGGCCCTGCAGGAGTTCGTCAAGGCCCAGATCGCGCCGTACAAGTACCCGCGCGCCGTCGCCTTCCTTGACGCGCTTCCCTACACGCCCACGGGCAAGCTGCAGCGTTACAAGCTGCGCGCCGAAGTATCGTAGTGTTGATTTGGTGATTGTCGTCAGCAAAACGGCATGAGGTGGCGGTGCCAGGCGACGCGGGAGGCTCGGCAATGCACATCGCCTGCATCGGCGGCGGTCCCGGAGGGCTGTACTTCGGGATCTTGATGAAGCAGCTCGGACCGCGGCACGAGATCACCGTGTGGGAGCGCAACGACCCCGCCGACACGTTCGGGTTCGGCGTGGTGTTCTCCGACGAGACGCTCGGCGGCATCGAGCACGCCGACCCGGCCGTCCACGCGGCCATGACGGCCGAGTTCGCCCGCTGGGACGACATCGACATCCACTACCGGGGCGAGGTCATCACCTCCGGCGGGCACGGGTTCGCGGCGATGAGCCGCCGCCGGCTGCTGCAGGTCCTGCGGGACCGGTGCGCTGAGCTCGGCGTGGTCGTCCACTCACGCACCGAGGCCCCACCGGCCGCGGAGCTGTCCCGTACCCACGACCTCGTCGTCGCCGCCGACGGCGCCAACAGCGCCACCAGGGCCGCGGGCGCCGACGTCTTCCGCCCCCGCCTCGACGTGCGCCGATGCAAGTACATGTGGCTGGGCACCGATCTGGTCTTCGACGCGTTCAAGTTCTACATCGTGGAGACGCCGTACGGGGTCATGCAGATCCACGGCTATCCGTACGACGCCGAGATGAGCACGTTCATCGTCGAGATGGGCGAGCCGGTGTGGCGCGCGGCCGGGTTCGACCGGTTCGGGGCTGGTGAGTTCGGCCCGGGCGAAAGCGACGTCGATAGCATCTCGCTCTGTGAGAAGTTGTTCGCCGACGTCCTCGCCGGGCACGCCCTCATGCCCAACAACTCCAAGTGGCTCAACTTCACGACGATCAGGAACCAGACCTGGCGGCATGGCAATGTCGTGCTGATCGGCGACGCGGCGCACACCGCGCACTTTTCCGTCGGGTCGGGCACGAAGCTGGCGATGGAGGATGCGCTGGCGCTGGCCGCCTGCCTGCACGAACAACCGAGCGTCGACGCGGCATTGGCCGCTTACGAGGCCGAGCGCCGGCCGGTGGTGGAGAGCACGCAGCGGGCGGCGCAGGCCAGCCTTGAGTGGTTCGAGAACATCGGCCAGTATCTGCGCCAAGAGCCGCTGCAGTTCGCGTTCAACCTGCTCAGCCGCAGCCGCCGGGTCACCTACGACAACCTCAGGCTGCGTGACCCGGAGTTCGTCGACCAGGTGGACGGCTGGTTCACCGAAGACGCGCCCTCGCCGCCGCCGATGTTCACACCGTTCCGGCTGGGCGGTCTCGAGCTGAAGAACCGGGTCGTCGTCTCGGCGATGGACATGTACTCGGCGGTGGACGGCACGCCCGGCGACTTCCATCTGGTGCACCTGGGCGGCAAGGCGCTGGGCGGCGCGGCGCTGGTGATGACCGAGATGGTGTGCGTGTCGGAGCGGGGGCGCATCACCCCCGGCTGCGCGGGGCTCTACCGGCCCGACCACGAGGCCGCGTGGGCCAGGATTGCCGACTTCGTGCACGCCCACAGCACGGCCAAGATCGGCCTGCAGCTGGGCCACTCGGGACGTAAGGGCTCCACGAGACTGATGTGGGAGGGCATGGACGAGCCGCTGCCCGAGGGCAACTGGCCGGTCGTCGCGCCGTCGCCGATCCCGTACAAGGCGGGCGTCAACCAGGTGCCGCACGCGCTGACCCGCGCCGAGATGGACGAGATCCGCGACGAGTTCGTCCGCGCGGCCGCCATGGGCGACCGCGCCGGGTTCGACCTGCTGGAGCTGCACTGCGCGCACGGCTATCTGCTGTCCAGCTTCATCTCACCGGTGACCAACCAGCGCACCGACGCCTACGGCGGCTCGCTGGCCGGCCGGCTGCGTTACCCGCTCGAGGTGTTCCGCGCGATCCGTACGGTATGGCCGGACCACAAGCCGATGACCGTACGGATCTCCGCGACCGACTGGG
>CALAED010000157.1 GCA_937891035.1 uncultured Thermomonosporaceae bacterium
CTTGCCGCCGCCCAGCCGAGTCAAGATCACCGACTGCGCCACCTCGGGGATGGTCAGCTCCCGCCGCACCGCGGCCGCCACCGCGCTGAAACTCGAGACGCCGGGGATCACCTCGGTCGCCAGGCCGAGCCGCGCGCACTGGTCGAGCTGCTCTTGCAGCGCTCCCCACAGCGCCGGGTCCCCCGAGTGGACGCGGGCGACGGTCAGCCCTTCGGCGGCGGCCCGTTCGTAGTACGCGACGACATCCTCCATCGGCAGCCGCGCCGAGTCGACGATCTCGGCGTCGTCGCGCGCGTGCTGCAGCACGTCAGGGTGCACCAGGCTGGCCGCCCAGATCACGATGTCGGCCGCGGCGATCGAACGCGCCGCCCGGAAGGTCAGCAGATCCGCCGCGCCCGGCCCGGCGCCCACGAAGACCACCCTGCCGCCGGCGGGTTCCCCGCTCCACGGCCGCCGCCCGGCCGGGGCATGCGGCGCGCTCACGGCGCCCCCCGC
The DNA here is from genome assembly GCA_937891035.1 of uncultured Thermomonosporaceae bacterium. Classification (GTDB taxonomy): domain Bacteria; phylum Actinomycetota; class Actinomycetes; order Streptosporangiales; family Streptosporangiaceae; genus CALAED01. Next base: position 496 of record CALAED010000157.1, read on the forward strand.
TCAGCGCTCGGCGCGCTCTTCGCGCGACCTTCCCTCGTCGCACGCTCACTCGTCCCACGCTCCACGCGCTCCTCAGTCCAGATCGCGCGGCATTCCTCCCGCTCGCTCATAGCTTGCCGCCCCGGGTCGTGCGGCGGGCGGGAAGGAGCAGGGTGGCCAAGTAGGGGACGGGCCCGCCGAGCTCGCCGGCCGGGCGCACGTCCTCGTCGGGCAGGCCGAGCCGCGCCCCGTACACGGCGTCATCGAGCCGGCCGGCGTCTTTGGCGGCGGCGACGGCGTCGCCGGCGACCGGGCCGAACTTGTAGGCGACGACGGTGTCGTGGGCCGCGAGCGCCGCGCGGAACGGTTCGACCCCGGCCGTCAAGGTCACCAGGGCGAGCGACTCTGTTCCCTCCGTGAGGACGGTGCCCGAGCGCGCGGCCAGGTCCTGCATGGCGGTGATGCCCGGCACGGTCTCGACGCGGACCTCCGCGACGCGGTCGCGTACGGTCTGGGCCAGGTAAGTGAAGGTCGAATAGACGTTCGGGTCGCCGATCGTGGCGAAGGCCACCGTCTCGGCACCGGCGGCGAATGCCCGCTCGACCCGGGCGGCGGCGGCTTCCCACGCGGCGGCGCGGCGGCGCGTGACGCCGCCCCGGTCGGACAGCGCGAACACCACGCGTTCGGCCATGCCGGTGTAGGCGCGGACGACCGATTCGGCACGGCCCGGCTCAGGCTGACCGGCGGCGAGCACGGGCACAAGCACCAGGTCGGCCTCCCGCAGCACCCGCACCGCCCGCACGGTGACCAGCTCCGGATCACCCGGACCGACGCCGACCCCGATGAGTCTCGGCGTCGCCCGCCCGCGCGGCGGCGACTCACTCATGGCTCCTCCCCCCTGAGCAGGCTGAAAATGACCGCGTCCGAGCGGCCGCCGGGGATGACGAGCACCTGGCGCAGCACGCCTTCGCGGGTGAACCCGGCGCGCTCGGCGACCCGCTGGGAGGCGACGTTGCCGGTCGCGGCGAGCAACTCGACGCGGTAGAGGCCCTTGGCGAAGGCGTACGCGGCGACCGCCCCGGTGGCCTCGGCCGCGTAGCCCTGGCGGCGGGCCCACGGCGCGATCCAATAACCGATCTCGACTCGGCCGGATGCCCAGGCGGCGCGGTTGAGCCCGACGGCGCCGCAGAAGCGATCGGCCGCCTCGATCGCCAGGTTGAGCTGGTCTTCGGGGTTGGCGTGCGCGTGGATCGTGCACCAGTCGCGCGCCTGAACCAGGGTGTGCCCGGGCGCCCACGGCATCCAGCGGAGGATCTCCGGGTCGCGGGTCGCCTCGAGAAGTTCACCGGCGTCCTCGGCCTCGAAGGGGCGCAGCGTCAGCCGTTTGGTGGTCAGGATGACGCCCGCGTCGAAGATCATCTGCATGCCTCCACGAACCTGCCGGCCAGTTGCGGACTTCTACCCCAATGCAGATGAAGATAGGACGCAAGGCGATTACCCAGGACAAACCCCTCGGGTCCGCCGGCCGACCACTGCCACGCAGGATGGGCTCCGTGCGCGGGCGTCACGGCGGTGCGGTGGAACTCATGGCCGCGCACACGCTGGCCACCGCTGGTGAAGGCCGAGCTCGATACGGCGACCGCGGAGCGGTAGCCCAGCGTGAGATTCGGCGTCATGGTGGCGGTCGCGTCGATGATCCCGCACATGGGCGCGCCGTCGAGCGCCCGGGTCAGGTACAGCAGCCCGGCGCATTCCGCGTATATCGGCAAGGCGTCGAGCGCGGCGATCTGGGTGCGCAGCCGCTCGTTGGCCGACAACTCGGCGGCGTACATCTCGGGGAAACCGCCGCCGATGACCAGACCGCGCGTGCCGGCCGGCAGTGCCTCGTCGCGCAGCGGATCGAACCGTACGACCTCACCGCCGGCGGCGGCGAGCAGTTCGGCGTTCTCCGCGTAGCCGAACGTGAACGCGGCGCCCCCGGCGACCGCGATGACCGGCCGGGTTCGGCCGCCGTTGGCCGACCCCGCGGCGCCCGCGGGCCTTGGGGCGCCCGCCGACCATGGCGCTGCCGGCAGGTCCGGCGGCCGGATCCCACGCGCCGGCGGCGAGCCGCGGGGCGGTACGGGCCAGGGCGAGCACGGCGTCGAGGTCGCAGGACTCGGCGATCAGGGCCGCCAGCCGGTTCACCGCGTCCGTGGCCGCCGCGCCGCGCTCCGCGGCCGGGATCAGGCCCAGATGGCGGGACGGTGCGGCCACATCGTCACGGCGGCGCAGCGTGCCGAGGATCGGGAGGCCGACCTCGTCCATCGCCGCGTGGCAGATCTCCGCGTGCCGGTCGGAGCCGATGCGGTTGAGGATGACGCCGCCGATCCGTACGTCCCCGAAGGTCCGCAGGCCGTGCACGATCGCCGCCACCGACCGGCCGGCCGCGCTCGCGTCGACGACGAGCACGACGGGGGCGCCGAGCAGCCCGGCCACGTGCGCGGTCGAGGCGAAGTCCCCCTGCCCGGCCGCCCCGTCGTACAGCCCCATGACGCCCTCGATCACCGCCACGTCCGCGCCAAGCGCCCCGTGCAGGAACAGCGGCGCGATGAGCTCCTCCGACGTGAGCCAGGGGTCGAGGTTGCGGCCGGGACGGCCGGTGGCCAGCGTGTGGTAGCCGGGGTCGATGTAGTCGGGGCCGACCTTGTGCGGCGACACGGCAAGGCCCCGGCCGGCGAGCGCGGCCATCAGCCCCGTGGCCACGGTCGTCTTGCC
>CALAED010000158.1 GCA_937891035.1 uncultured Thermomonosporaceae bacterium
CCGTCATGCCGATCGCGGTGCGCACCGGCGCGTTGCGCGGCCGGTCGTTCAGGTGGTGGCTGCGCCGGTCGCCGGTGACCCACTGTTCGATGAACGGGAACAGCGCGGCCCCCGTCATGAGCACGCCGAGCGGCACAAGCGCGGGAACCAGCACGTTCCACGAGACCGTGTACCCGAACAGGGTGGTCTCCCAGTTGGGCATGATCCGCAGCGCGCCCTCAAGGAAGCCCATGTAGAAGTCGGGCTGGGAGCCGGCGGTGACCGCGGCCGGGTCGTACGGCCCGAACAGCCAGATCGGGTTGATCTGGGCGAACGCGCCGAGCAGCGCGGTCACCCCGAAGGTGAACAGGAAGTACGCGCCGGTCTTGGCCATGAACACCGGGTACATGGGGTAGCCGACGACGTTCGTCCCGGTGGCGCCCTTTCCGGGCAGTTGCGTGTGCTTCTGATACCACATGATCATCATGTGCGCGGTGACGAGCGCCAGGATGAGACCCGGAATCAGCAGCACATGCAGGGTGTACAGGCGCGGGATGATGTCCTCTCCGGGAAACTCCCCGCCGAACAGGAAGAACGAGATGTACGTGCCCACGAGGGGGATCGCCTGCGCGACGCCGGCCGTGATGCGTAGGCCGACCCCCGACAGCAGGTCGTCGGGGAGGGAGTAGCCGAACAGACCTTCGATCATCCCCAGCGTGAACAGCCCAAGACCGATCAACCAGTTGATCTCTCGCGGTTTACGGTAGGCCCCGGTGAAGAACACGCGGAGCATGTGAGCCATGATCGCGGCCATGAAGATCACCGCGGCCCAATGGTGGATCTGCCGCATGAGCAGCCCGCCGCGGACGTCGAAGGTGATGTGCAGCGTGGAGGCGTAGGCCTCGCTCATCTTGACGCCGTCCAGCTTCGCGTACGAGCCGTGGTAGTGCACCTCGGTCATGCTCGGCTGGAACCAGAAGGTGAGGAACGTGCCGGTCAGCAGCAAGATGACGAACGAATACAGGGCGATCTCGCCCAGCATGAACGACCAGTGGTCGGGGAAGACCTTGGTGATCGTACGCCGGAGGAAAGTCGTGGAGCCCAGGCGCTCGTCGGCGAAGTTCAGCGGGGCCGCCACCGCCTTGGGCGGCCCCGCCGCTGAAGCCCCTGGACTTTCCGATGAGTCGTCGGCCGTCTCGTCCGCACCCGACCGGGCGCTCATCCGCGTTCCCAAAAGCTCGGGCCGACCGGCTCGTCGTAGTCGGCCAGCGCGATGAGGTAACCCTGATCGTCGACGCTGATGGGCAACTGCGGCAGCGGCCGCGCGGCCGGGCCGAAGATGACCTTCGCGCCCTTGGTCGCGTCGAAGGTCGACTGGTGGCACGGGCAAAGGATGTGGTGCGTCGTCTGCTCATACAGCGCGGCCGGGCAGCCGACGTGCGTGCAGATCTTGGAGTACGCGACGATCCCACCGATGTGCCAGTTCTCCCGGCCCTTGACCGGTTGGAACAGCTCGTCCGGGATGTTGATCACGATGGTGGCGGCCTTGGCCACCTCGTCAAGGACGTTGGGCAGCTTGTCGATGCCTTCGGGGACGACCGTGATCATCGAACCCGGGGACTCGAAGTCGGCGCGGCGCAACGGCGTATAGGTGCCGTCGACGACCAGTCGGGCCCCGCGTTTGCCCTGCCTGTGGGCCTGCTCGACGGCTTCCCGCCAGTAGGTGTGGCGCAGCTTGTCTTCCGGCAGCGGGCCGAGGTCGCGCAGCAGCACCAGCGGCGCGAGGCCCAGCGGCGCCGCCGCCAGCAGCAGCGTGCGGCGCAGCAACGGACGCCGGGTGATCCCGCTGTCGGTGGCGCCCTGCATGAAGCTTTGGGTGAACGCCTGCCGGCTCTCGGAGTCGGAGGTCAGGTCGCCGCGCTCCTGGATGATCGGCTTGGCCGTCATGAGCCGGCGGAACCAGATGGTGATGCCGGCGGCCATGGCGAGGAAGGCGATCGTCATCGTGCTGCCGAGGCCGTAGTTGGACCACATCGCGCGCCGGACTCCGTGCATCCCGCCGTTCCGGCCGCTCAACACGTACACGACGATGAAACCGATACTGGCGAGGAAGGCGATGATGAAGAGCGTGGCGACGACTCGCTCGGCCTTGCGCGCAGCCTCCTCGTCGAGCTCTTCGCCGGGCCGGGGCGCCGCGGGGCTCGCGTCGCCGTCCTCGTCGGTCGCGAGCAGTCGCCGCGACTCGGCCGGCGACGGCGTCCCGATCACCCGGCGCGGCGTGCGCTCCTCGGCCTCGGCGGTGCCGTCGCCGCTTTCGGTCCCGGTGGATTCCGGCCGCGGCCCGCCGCCGGTGTCTTTGTTGTCAGTCATTCTGCTTCTTCAACGTCGATGGCTTCTTGGACGTGATCCACATTGCCGCGAGGACGAGCAGGCTGAGCCCGATCAGCCAGCCCGCCAGGCCTTCGGTGACCGGCCCGACGCGGCCCAGACCGTTGCCTCCCGGGTTGGGCTCGCTTCGCGTCTGGATGATGTAGGCGATGATGTCCCGCTTTTGCTGCGGCGTGATGGTCGTGTCGTTGAAGACCGGCATCGCCTGCGGGCCGGTGATCATCGCCTCATAGATTTGGGTGGGCGTCGAATTCTGCAGCGACGGGGCGTACTTCCCGCCGGTCAGGGCACCACCGGACCCGGCGAAGTTGTGGCACTGCGCGCAGTTGGTCCGAAACAGCTTGCCGCCCAGCGCGAGGTCGGCGCCCTCCGGGTTGACCTGCTCGGAGCCGGGGATGCCCGGACCGCCGCCCAGCGACGCGACGTAGGCGCTGATGTCCTCGAGGTTCTTGCGCGCCTGCGCCGCGATCTCCGGGTCCTTGGAGGAGGTGTTGAACGCCTCGACCTGCGGCTTGCGCGGCACCTGTGCGCCGGCATTCGCCGCCGGCATCCGGCCGGTGCCGACCTGGAAGTCCACCGCCGCGGCGCCCACCCCGATCAGGCTGGGCGCGACCTGCTTGCCGTTGGCGTCCCTGGTCCCTTGGCCGTTCAGTCCGTGGCAGGTCGCGCAGTTTTGATTGAACAGCTGCCTGCCGTTGTTAAGGTCCTGCCGGGCCGCGGCTGAGTTGTCTGCCGCCGCCTTGTCGGCGGCCGGCGAAAAGCCCGCGTAGACGAAGCCGATGGCGGCGAGCGCGGCCAGCACCACGGCATAGCCCGCCCACGGGCGCCGTCGCCATGCGGTAATCCAGTTCACGGAGACCCCCGATCGGGCTACTTGATGAGGAAGATGACGCAGAACAGGCCGATCCAGACCACGTCGACGAAGTGCCAGTAATACGACACGACGATCGCGCTGGTCGCCTGCTCATGGGTCCAACGTTTGGCGGCGTACGTGCGTCCCAGCATGAAGATGAACGCGATCAGACCACCCGTCACGTGGAGGCCGTGAAAACCGGTGGTCAGGTAGAAGACCGAGCCGTAGGCCGACGACGAAAGCGTCAGCCCCTCCTCGGTGACGAGTGTGTGGTACTCGATGGCCTGCCCCACGATGAAGTAGAGGCCCATCAAGAACGAGATCACGTACCAGAAGCGCAGCTTGCGCACCTCGCCGCGCTCCGCCGCGAACACGCCCATCTGACAGGTGATGCTGGACAGCACCAGGATGGTGGTGTTGAACCCCGAAAACAGCAGGTTGAATTCGGCCTGCGGCCACTCGCCGCCCTGCG
>CALAED010000159.1 GCA_937891035.1 uncultured Thermomonosporaceae bacterium
GCCGCGTTCGTGTTGTGCATCGCTTCAGGTGGTGTCGTCGGCTGCTCCGGCGACGACGAGCGGCCGACCTCGTCGGTCGTCGTGCCCAACCGCCCTGGCGAGCCCAACAAGACCGTCCCGGCCACCAAGGGGAGCGCCCCGTCCCCCGGCCCCGCCGACGTCCGCTTCGTCGAGATGATGGTCCCCCACCACGCGCAGGCGGTCGAAATGGCGGCCCTCGCCCCGGAACGGGCGGCAAGCGACAAGGTCAAGGCGCTGGCAGACCGCATCGGCGACGCGCAGACCGCGGAGATCACACAGATGCGATCATGGCTGCGCCGGCACATCCGGAGCGTGCATGGCCACGGTTCGGCCGCTCACTCCATGCAGATGCCGGGCATGGCCACGCCGCAGCAGATGGACCAGCTCAAGAGCTCCACCGGCCAGAACTTCGACCGGCTGTTCCTGACCCTGATGATCACCCACCACCAAGGCGCCCTGACGATGGCCCACGAGGAGCTCACCAAAGGCACCGACGTGCTCATCCACGAGATGGCCCAAGAGGTCGTCGCCTCGCAGACCGCCGAGATCAACCGCATGCGCGCCCTCCTCTAGCGGCGCCTGCCCCCTTGCTCGGGGGCACCGACGCGGATGCCGCGGCCCGGCGGAAGCCGGCCCCCTCAGCGCCAGTACAGGACCTTCGCTGATCCGTCGACGATCTCGGCGGGGGCGCTGCCGAACTGCTTCACCTGCACCCGGAGCCTGCGCCCGTCGCTCACCACATCGGCGGGCAGCCCATACAGGACCTACGTGTCGCCGGAACTGGCCACGAACTCGGCGACCCGGCCGGCCTGGACGTCACCGGCATCGTCCCGGTCGGCCTCGACGGCGCGGACCTGTCCTTCCGTGCCCGGTGGCAGGCCCCGGATCGTCAGCCCAACGGTGAGCGAGAAGCGGGCCGGGCCGTTGAGCACCGACCAGCCGCCCTCGTCGGCGTGCTGGTGGCCCGCGTCGGCGAATTCGCGGTCCCAGTTGACATGGGTCCAGGTGTTCGGCGCGACCCGCTGGGTGCCGTTCACGCCCACGGACACATAGTCGGGCATGTCGTCGTCCTCTCCTTTGACGAGGTTCATGAAGTGCGTCCACGGGAACCCGGTCCCGGGGTCGACGTGGTCGGTGAGGCGCCAGGCGACCGAGACGTCGGAGTGCCCGCAAATGCCCTTCCGGCCGGCGCGCAGGTCGGCGACCGACAGCTTGACGAGCGGGATCCCCCACGCCTTGGCACGCGCCCGGACCAGCCCGGCGGCGCGGCGGAGCATGGCTTCGTGGTCGGCGTCCCGCCACCGAGCCGACGGGCCTCGCTGCGGGTCGCATAGCTCAAAGCCCAGCGAACCGGTGTTCGGGGGCGCGTGGTAGCCGATGGTGCGCTCGGTGAGGCACTGGATGATCTCGCCGGGGTCGATCACGTAGTGCGCGGAGGCGTCGCGGGTGGTGGTGTGGAAGTCGTTAGCGACCCGCCGGGCCCAGCCTCGGTCGCAGGGCGTCACCGTGCCATGGATGACGAGGCGCCGCACCGTCGTCTGTGTCCCGCCGTGATTGCGGGCCTGGATGTAGGGATAGCTCACTGTTCGCCAACCTCGGGCTCGTCGTCGCCGGGTGCGTGCGGGTGGATGTCGTTGCCCTTCAGGTCGTCTTCGGTCCACTCGCCCGACTCGATCGGTTCGCTCATCTCAGCCCTCCTGATCACTTACACATACGGCCGCGTCGGCAGGACCGTTCGTTGGAACAGCCGCCCCGCCAGGGTGACGGCCGGCCGCCGCCCGGCCGCGCCGATGACGTGGAGGTGGACGTGGCGGTACGGGCAGGGCGACGCGGCATTGGTGTCGTCCAGCGTTTTCCGGGCGGGCACGGCCGCTGGTGGCGGCAGGGGATCGTGCCCCGGCTGAGCATCCAGTCGGCGGATGCCGCTGAAGTTCGGTCAGGGCGGTGAGGTCTCGGGCACCGGCGGCGGCCGGCCTAATGCGGGAGGACGATCCCGCGAGATGCCGACTCGGGCCCCACGCAGTGCGAGGCCGATCTGCACGAGGGTCCCACCAAATTGAGCACTGCTCGCATGAAATCGCAGTAAATGCCGTATCAGGCGTTCGATGTCCCGGATCTGCGCTGTTCGAGGAGTTGGTCACGCGGGTCCTTGATGTCGATCTCCACCTTGGAGAACCGGCATTTCAACTGCCCGCTGATCTCGGTTGTACACATCGGCGGATGCCGGGCACGAGAGCACCACCCGCCGACCGTGCGCCGGCCAACCGCCAGGATGGTCGGACACGTCCGGCTCGGAACTGCGCACCACCCGTAGACGACCTCCCCCGTGGCGGCCGCCGTTATCGGGGACGGCTACGTGCTGGCGTCCGGTACCGGCTCGACGCAGCTAAGGAACATGACCGTCAGCACGTAGCAACTCTTTGCAAGCGCCTTTTTACATAAGGTCAACAGGGAATGCTGGTGTCCGGACAACCCAGTAATCGCCGGAAAGGACCCCGACGACATGACGATCGCTGTACGCCCCGAGGAGGCCATCGCGGACGTTCCCCCCGCGCCGCTCAGCAGCTCGCCTCCCATAAGTGAAGAGTGGGACGATGCGCCACGGCGTCCCGCCTGGCTGACCGGGCCATGCCCCTCATGGTGCGACCGCGACGATCACAGTGACGCCGACAAGTATGACGACCGGCGCCACGCGAGTGTGTACAGGCTGTTCACGCTCACGGCAGCAGAGCCGCACGACGGACACGTCGCAGACGACGATGACGCCGAGCCGCCCAAGCTGGAGATCTTCCTCGAACAGCACTACCGGGAGAGTGAGCCGCGCCTTTGGATCGCCCGGGACCAGACCCTGCACGGCTGGCACTTGACGATCGACGAGATGCGGCGGCTGGCCGATCTGCTCAACACCATGGTCGATGTGGCGGAAGGTCGCAGCCGGCCCTAGCCAGCGATCTCTCACATGGCCGGACGGCCCGCCCCTTCGCCCGCCTTCTAGTGGTCGTCGCAACCGGGAGACTGAGGCCGTCGCTGTCACCGTTGCTGTCAAAAGCGCCCCGCCGGAGATCTGGCGGGGCGCTAACGTGCGTGGGCCTACCTGGACTTGAACCAGGGACCTCATCCTTATCAGGGATGCGCTCTAACCGACTGAGCTATAGGCCCCGGAGTGCCGCCTCAGCGGCGCGACGAGAACGGAGACTACCCGATCGCCGCGGGCAACGGAAATCGGTTTGCCGTTGCCCCCAGGTTACCGAACCGCAGGTTACTCGGCCTCCTTCAGCGTGACCTCGACCCCCCCGACGAAGTCCGCGGCCAGGTTGTAGATCACCGCCCAGATGGTGGCCAGCGCGGTGATGAGGAGGACGTTCAGTGAGCCGATCAGGGCGGTATAGCCGAAGACCCGGGCGAAGGAGAACCAGTTGGCGGCGTCCAGGCCGCCTTCGCTGGCGCCCTGCTCGCGGGTCAGGTCGTTGACCGTGGAGCTGATCGCGTCGAACACGCCGAGGCCCGACATGATCACGTACAGCACGGTGACCGCGACGAGCAGCACAACGAAACAGACCAGGGACATGATGAAGCTGAACTTCATCACCGACCACGGCTCGAAACGCGACACCTGAAGGTGCGCCTTGCGCGGCGTCCTGCCACCGACGGCTTGGCCCTGGGCGGTCCGCTTGCCCGACCGGGCCCGCTGGACGCGCTGG
>CALAED010000160.1 GCA_937891035.1 uncultured Thermomonosporaceae bacterium
CCCACCCGGCCGCCGGCGACGTGAGCCAGTCTCGTACGAACTGCTTGTCGTACGCGATTTGTGCCTGACCGGGAACCCATTTATCGGCTGGCCAAAAACGGGAAGAGTCGGGCGTCAGCACCTCGTCGCCGAGCGTCAGCTCGCCGGTCGCCGACCAGCCGAGCTCGAGCTTGGTGTCGGCGACGATGATGCCCCGCTCGCGCGCCAGCTCGGCCCCCCGGCGGTAGACGGCGAGCGTGACGTCTTTGAGCCGGGCCGCTACCTGCGGGGTCACCTCGGCCGCGACGTCGTCGTACGTCATCGGCTCGTCGTGCTCGCCTTGTGGGGCCTTGGTCGTCGGCGTGAAGATGGGCTCGGGCAGCCGGCTCCCGTCGACGAGCCCGGGCGGCAGGCGCACCCCGCAGACCGCGCCGCTCTTGGTGTATTCGGTCAGGCCGGAACCGGTCAGGTAGCCGCGCGCCACGCACTCCACCTTCACCATGTCGAGCCGGCGCACCACGACCGCCCGCCCAGCCCAGTCCGCCGGGGCCCCTGCCGGGAGGTCGGCGGAGACGACGTGGTTCGGGACCACGTCGGCCAACTGCTCGAACCACCACAGCGACAGCTGCGTCAAGATCCGTCCCTTGTCGGGGATGGGGATCTCGAGCACGAAGTCGTACGCCGAGATCGTGTCGCTGGCGACGATCAGCAACTCGCCCCCGGGCAGCGCGTACAGGTCACGGACCTTGCCGCTGTGCACGCGCTCGAACGGCGCGCTCGCGGTGTTCGTCGGGCTTGTCGCCGTCGCCTGGTTCGTCGAGCTCGTCGAGCTCGTCGGGTTCGTCGGATCCATTGGGGTCATCGGGCTCATCGGCTCCTTCGGGCGCGGGCCAAGCTCAGCTCAGCGCGGCGACGCGGTCGAAGACCGGGCCGAGCCGCTCGACGAATCGCTCGGGCCGGCACACCTCGTCGAGCCGGGCCTCGTCGAGCGGGTGCCCGGCCTCGGCCGCATGCTTGCGGAGCGTCTCGCGGAACGGCGCGCCCGTCCGCCACGTCTCCATCGCGGCCCGCTGCACGAGCGGATATGCCTCGTCGTCCCGGGACAGGCCGGCGTCCACCAGTTCGAGCAGCAGCGTCGATGTGTAGATGAGCCCGCCCGTCGAGTCCAGGTTGGCGCGCATCCGCTCCGCGTCGACCACCAGGCCGGAGACCAGCCGGATCGTCAGGTGCAGCATGTAGTCGAGCGTGATCGAGGCGTCCGGCAGCGCGATCCGCTCCACACTGGAGTGGGAGATGTCGCGTTCGTGCCACAGCGCGATGCCCTCCATGACCGGGACGACCTGGGCGCGGACGATCCGGGCGAGCCCGGCCAGCCGTTCGGCGACGATCGGGTTCTTCTTGTGCGGCATCGCCGACGAGCCCTTCTGGCCGGCGCCGAACGGCTCCCACAGCTCGCGGACCTCGGTGCGCTGCCCGTGCCTGATCTCCAGCGCGATGGCCTCGCATACCGAGGCCATGATCGCCAGTGTGGCCGCCCACTCGCTGATGCCGTCCCGCATCACCACCTGGGTCGAGGCGTCCGCGCCGCGCAACCCCAGGCGGTGGGCGACGTGACGTTCGACAGCGGGGTCGATGTTGGAGTACGTGCCGACCGCGCCGGAGATCGCCATGACGCCGACCGCCTCCCTGGCCCGCCGCAGCCGGTCCCGGGAGCGGGCCAGCGCGAACGCGAAGTCGGCCACGCGATGCCCCCACACGTCGGGCTCGGCGTGGATGCCGTGGGTGCGGCCCACGCGCAGCGTCTCGCGGTGCTCAAGGGCGTGGTCGCGCAGCGCGGCGACCAGTTGGTCGGCCTTGGCCAGCAGGATGTCGGTGGCCTCGACGAGCTGCACGGCGAGCGCGGTGTCCAGCAGATCCGATGAGGTCATGCCGAAGTGCACGTAAGCGGCGGCGGCCCGCGGCTCGGTGTTGTCGGCCCAGGCAGTGAGGAAGGCGATCACGTCGTGCTGGGTGACCGCCTCGACCTCGGCGACCCGTTCGGGCGTCGGCGGCGGCGCGGCGCGGATCGGGGCCACGACGTCGGCGGGGATCGTGCCCGCCGCCGCGTGCGCCTCGACGACGAGGCGTTCGACCTCGCACCACAGCTCGTACTTGTGCGCGTCGCTCCAGACGCGGCCCATCTCCGGAAGGGTGTAGCGCTCTATCACGTGGTTGATTCTCCCAGGTCGGCGGCGGGTCGATGGCAGGTGGGCGGCGGGTCGCCGGCGGGTCGCCGGCGAGTTGGCGGCGAGTTGGCGGCGAGTTGGCCCGGGGTCGGCGGCCCGCGCCCGGCGCCGCGTGCGGGGGGCGGACCACGCCGCCGACGACACATGGAACATTTCCGTCTCATCGGGAGCGACGGGAAGGAACGGTCTTGAGATTTGGTGCGTCAAAGCCCGCGAAGCCAGATGGTTCCACCGTCAAAGTCGGGCAGAGCGCACGTTTCACCAGTATGACGGGCATCACGGGCGCTAATCTTCATCTCCTACCTAAGAGAGAGGTATGCGTTGACAACTCCACATCCGCCGCAGGCGGGCCCACCGCAGGGGTACCCCGGCCAGCCGGTGAGTCAGCCCGCCCAGCCTGGCTACCCGGTTCAGCCAAACTATCCGGGCGGGCCGGGTCAGCCGCCCGCCGAGCCGCCGAAGAAGAAGCGGCGTGGGCTCCGCATTGCCCTGCAGCTGGTCATCGGCGCGGTCGTCTTCGTGCTGGTCGGCGCCGTGATCAAGTTCGCCACCGGTGACCCGGACATCGCCAATGTGGGCGACTGCATGAGCGGCACGAGCGCCGACGACCTCAAGGTCGTGAAGTGCACGGAGGCAGGCGCCCAATACAAGATCGTCGGCAAGGTCGAGGACAAGACCCAGTCCGAGTTCAACTCCGACAGCGGATCGATCTGCAAGGCGTTCCCGACCGCCGAGAGCGCCTTCTGGAAGGGTGAGGAAGGCGGCAAGGGCTACGTCCTTTGCCTCGGCCCCAACAAGTAACGCCGCTACCCGTACTGCGGTCACCTGGCCGCGCGTCGGGGTGGTAACAGCGGTGCGGCGACGACGGGACGACGAGGTTCGACCGGAGGCCGGGGGTTCGACGCGGGCTACGGGGACGACGGGGACGACGGGGGAGCGGCGGCGATGTCGGTGCGGTAATGGGCGCCGCGCATCCTGATCTTGCCGACGGCCTCGTACACGGTCTTGCGCGCGGCGGCGATATCCGCGCCTACGCCGACCACGTTGAGCACTCGGCCGCCGGCCGACATGAGCACACCCTCATGGTCGCGCCGCGTGCCCGCGTGCAGCACGTACGCGCCGGGCACCCGCTCGGCCTCGTCGATCCCGGCTATCGGATCGCCCTTGGCCGGGGTCCCCGGATAGTTCTCCGCGGCGACCACCACGGTCACCGCGGCGCCGGGCAGCCACTCCAGGGCCGTGCCGGGCGGCAGCCCGCCCATCGCGCACTCCTGCAGCACACCGGACAGCGGCGTGCCGAGCCGGTCGAGCACGACCTGTGTCTCCGGGTCCCCGAACCTGGCGTTGAACTCCACCACCCGCAGGCCGTGCGCGGTCAGTGCGAGGCCCGCGTACAACAACCCGCTGTAGGGGGTCTCCCGGCGCGCGAGTTCGGCGATGGCCGGGCGGACGACCGTGGCCACCACCTCCTCGGCCAGCCCCGGCGGCGCCCAGGGCAGCGGCGCGTACGCGCCCATGCCGCCGGTGTTGGGGCCCTCGTCGTGGTCGTAGGCCCGTTTGAAGTCCTGCGCGGGTAGCAGCGGGACGACGTTGGCCCCGTCGCTCAGCGCGAACACCGACACTTCGGGCCCGTCGAGGTAGGCCTCGACGACGACCCGGTCGCAGTCGGCCGCGTGCCGTTCGGCGGTCGCCCGGTCTCGGGTCACCACCACCCCCTTGCCGGCGGCCAGCCCGTCGTCCTTGACCACGTACGGCGGGCCGAACTCGTCCAGCGCCGCGGCCACCTCGGCGGCCGAAGCACAGACCCGGGCGGCCGCCGTCGGCACGCCGGCGGCGGCCATGATCTCTTTGGCGAACGCCTTCGACCCCTCGATCCTGGCCGCGGCGGCGTCGGGGCCGAAGCACGGAAGGCCGCTTTGGCGGACCGCGTCGGCCACCCCGGCCATCAGCGGCGCCTCCGGGCCGATCACGACCAGGCCGGGCCGCAGCCGTTTGGCCAGTTCAACGACGGCGACCGGGTCGGTAACGTCGAGCACGTGGTTTTCCGAGATCTCGGCGGTGCCGGCGTTGCCCGGCGCGCAGTGGATCACGGTGACCGCCGGGTCGCGGCGCAGGGCGCGGGCGATCGCATGCTCCCGGCCGCCGGATCCGAGGAGGAGGATGCGCACGGTGCCTCACCCTATCCGGCGGGTTCCCGGGCCCGGGCCAAGGACACAACGCCACGCACCTCCCCCGCGCCGCCGCCCGAGGGGAGACCCCCGGAGCCAGGGCAAAGGAGGCGATCCAGAGAGCGAGCGACGAGACCAGTGCTAACCTCTAGGACGTTTGTGGCCTGATGCCCAGTGCGAAGGGAGGTGATCGGCAATGAGTCCTGGAGATCCCTGCAGTACCGCCGAGATTCCCCATAGTCGCAGCTCAACTGATCCGTTCACCTCTACTCGGCGTCCGGCCACGTGTCCAGCGCGCTCCCCGCACATCGGGTCGTAGCGCGTCGCGGTTCGTCTGGCCGGGGTAAGGAGCCTTCCCCATGGCCACGATCAAGGTCGCGCGTCCGCGGGCCGTCCGCCACCCCCGTGCCAAGACCCTCTTCCGGCCGCTCGCCCGGCCCGGCCGCGGCGGCCGCCGCGACGACTTCGGCCCGCGTTCGGCCGTCATCGACTGGGCCGCCTACGTGGGCGGCCGGCGGGTGTCCACCGATTCGATCTCCGCTGCCGTACGACTCGTCCGCGACGGCGCCCGGACGAGTATCGCGGAGGGAGCCGACGCCGGTTTCGTCTGGGTCGGCCTGCACGAGCCCCATGCCGGTGAGCTCGAGCAGCTGGCCGAGGTGTTCGGGCTGCACCCGCTCGCCGTCGAGGACGCCGTTCACGCGCATCAGCGACCGAAGCTGGAGCGCTACGACGGCGTCCAGTTCTTCGTCATGAAGACGGTCGGGTACGTCGCTCGGGCCGGCGGCGGCGAGTCCGTCGAGACCGGCGAGATCATGGCGTTCTGCGGAGCCGACTTCGTGGTGACCGTACGGCACGGCATGCACGGCGAGCTCGGGTCGGTCCGGCGGCGGCTGGAGGCCAGCCCCGAGCGGCTCGCGCTCGGCCCGGCCGCGGTCGTGCACGCGATCGCCGACCGCGTCGTCGACGACTACATGTGCGTCGTCGCCGGCGTACAGCAGGACATCGACGAGGTCGAAGAGGCCGTCTTCTCCCCCGAGCGCACCAACGAGGCGGGCCGCATCTACCGGCTCAAGCGCGAGGTCATCCACCTCAAGCGGGCGGTGGGGCCGCTGGCCGGGCCGCTGCGGACCCTCGTCGGCCGCCGCTTCGTGCCCGCCGAGATCCGGGAGTACTTCCGTGACGTCGAAGACCACCTCACCCGCGTCAGGGAGCAGGTGGAGTCGTGCGACGAGCTGCTCACCCCCATCCTGCAGGCCCACATGACGCAGGTGACGGTCGATGACAACCAGGACATGCGCAAGATCTCGGCGTGGGGCGCGATCTTGATGGTGCCGACCGCGATCGCCGGCGTCTACGGCATGAACTTCGAGCAGATGCCCGAGCTCAGGTGGGCCTTCGGCTATCCGGCCGTGCTCAGCCTGATCACCGTGTGTTGCGTCCTGCTCTATCGAGGCTTCCGGCGGAACGGCTGGCTGTGAACTCGGGCCCGGCCCGGCGGGGCACCGGCAGGCCGCGGGATTCCAGCACGATCCGCGCTCGGTCCGGGTAGTCCGTCACGAGCCCGTCGACGCCCAGGTCGATGAAGGCCGCCATCGCGGCCGGATCGTTCACCGTCCAGACCGTGACCCGCAGGCCGCGTTCGTGGGCGTCGTCGACCAGCTCGCGGGTGACCTGCCGGTGATGAGCCGACAAGACGCCGGCGCCGGCGGCGAGCGCGGCGCCGGTCAGGTCGGCCGGGTCGAGCCCCGCCAGCCACGGGGTGCCGGGCACGACCGTCTCCTCCTGCACCAGGGCGACGCACTCGACCTCGGGGAGCATCAGCCGGGCCGCGACGATGACCCGCCAGTCGAAGCCCAGCAACCGGAAGCGGCCGCGCAGGCCGGCCGACACCAGGATCTCCCGGACGGTGGCCACGAACCACTCGACCTCGGTGGCCGGCCATTCGGGTCTGGTCTTGAGCTCGACGGCGAGCCGCGCGTCCGCGTACCCGTCGGCCGATCCCTCGGGCCGCCCCCCGTCGTACCGGCCGATCAGCGCGGCCGCCTCGGCGAGCGTCGGCGGCGGCGTGCCTGGCACCGGCACCAGCGTCGCGGCGAGCGCGTCGGCACGGTGGCGGGCGCCGACGTCGATGGTCTTGATCTGTGCCAGCGTCAGCTCGCGCAGCATCCGCCCGACATAGGGGAACAGCGGATCGCCCGGCGTCGCCGGCGCGGTGTCCCGGCAGTTGACCGGCGACAGCGCAAGGTCATGGTTGCAGATCACCGCGCCGTCCGCGGTCAGCCCGACGTCGAGCTCAACGGCGTCGACGCCGATCTCGAGCGCGTGCGCGAAGCCGGGCAAGGTGTTCTCTGGGCGCAGTCCGCGTGCGCCGCGATGGCCGATGATCTCGATACGGGCCCCCCGAGTCGTCACGTCAGGCAGGCTATGACCCCTCGGCGTCGCCGAGGGAAACACGGAGTGAGGATCGGATCACCAGCCTCGGAAGCCGGGGTCGAGTCGGGGTCGAATCGGGATTGGTCGGGTTGGCCGGGCTAGATCAGGGAGTGTAGCTGGAGGGTCTGGTCGCGGCCGGAGCCGACGCCGATGGCCGAGATCCGCGCGCCCGCAATCTCTTCGAGCGCGCGCACGTACGCCTGGGCGTTCGGCGGCAGATCGGCGAACGACGTGGCCTTGGAGATGTCGTCCTGCCAGCCGTCGAGGTACTCGAGCACCGGTCTGGCGTGATGGAACTCGGTCTGCGTCATCGGCATCTCGTCGTGCCGCATCCCGTCGATCTCGTACGCCACACAGACCGGCACCCGCTCCAGCCCGGACAGCACGTCGAGCTTGGTGAGGAAGAAGTCGGTGATCCCGTTGATCCTGGCGGCGTGCCTGGCGATGACCGCGTCGAACCAGCCACAGCGCCGGTCGCGTCCGGTGGTCGTGCCGTACTCGCCGCCGGCCGTGCGTAGCCACTGGCCCTGCTCGCCGAGCAACTCGGTGGGGAAGGGCCCGCTGCCGACCCGCGTCGTGTAGGCCTTCAAGATCCCGATCACGCGGCTGATGCGGGTGGGCGGGATGCCCGAGCCGGCGCAGGCCCCGCCCGCCGTTGGGCTGGAGGACGTCACGAACGGGTACGTGCCGTGGTCGAGGTCGAGCAGATTGCCCTGACCGCCTTCGAGCAGCACGACCCGGTCGTTGTCCAGCGCGGTGTTGAGGACCAGTGAGGTGTCGGCGACGTACGGGCGCAGCCGGGCGGCGTAGCCGACGTACTCGTCGACGACGCGACCGACCTCGATCGGTCGCCGGTTGTAGACCTTGGTCAGGACCTGGTTTTTTTCCCTGAGCGCCAGCTCGAGCTTTTGCTCCAGGATGCCGGGGTCGAGGAGATCTTGGACCCGGATGCCCATCCGGGCCACCTTGTCGCCGTAGGCGGGGCCGATGCCGCGGCCGGTGGTGCCGATCCGCGCCTTGCCGAGGTAGCGTTCGGTGACCTTGTCGAGTGCCTTGTGGTGCGGCATGATCAGGTGCGCGTTGGCCGAGATCAGCAGCCGTTCGCAGTCGATCCCGCGGGCGCGGAGTCCGTCGATCTCGTTGATCAGTACGGCCGGGTCGATGACCACGCCGTTGCCGATGACCGGTGTGACGGCCGGCGACAAGATGCCCGAGGGCAGCAGGTGCAGCGCGTACGTTTGGTCCCCGATGACGACGGTATGCCCGGCGTTGTTGCCCCCCTGATAGCGGACGACATAATCGACCCCGTTGTTTTCACGGCCCCCAAGCAGGTCGGTCGCCTTGCCTTTGCCTTCGTCGCCCCACTGGGCGCCGACGAGCACGATGGCAGGCATCTGCGGTGCGTCCCTTCTCACGGCGAAGGCCCCTGGCCGCAAGTGCGACAGGAGCCTCTTGCGGTGAGATCCTACCCGGCCAAATCGCCGTCAGAAACCGCCCAGACGCCCTGACACGGCGACATATCCCAAGGTCGATGAACAGTGGGAAGGCGGTCAAGTGGTGCGTCAGGAAAGCGCCTTTGCCGCCGCCTCGCTGCTGTCGCGCAGGAACGTCTTGCACCGCTCGGCCTCGTCGTCCTCGCCGATCGCCGCGGCGGCGCGGCCGAGGGCGTGCAGGGACCGCAGGAAGCCCCGGTTCGGGACGTGCTCCCAGGGGATCGGCCCATGGCCCTTCCAGCCGGCGCGGCGCAGCTGGTCGAGCCCGCGGTGGTAGCCGGTCCTGGCGTAGGCGTAGGACTCGATGACCTCTCCCTTGGCGAAGGCGCGGTCGGCGAGGTCGGCCCACGCCGTGGAGAACGCGGGAAAGCGGGCGGCCACCTCGACCGGGTCGACGCCCTGCTCGAGGCTCGTCCGCGCGTCGGCGTTGTCCGGCAGCTCGGTGGGGGACGGGCCGCCCAGCAGGTTCTGGTGATCCGAAGTCATGGCGACCATGGTAAGTCGGGATGTATGGCCATCATCACGCCATACCCCACTCGACACCCCCACCCGCGCCTCGCCGCCGGCGCGGGTCGGCCGCGGGCCAGGTCCGCGGGCCAGGTCCGCGGTCCGCGGCCCGCGCCCTGCCGCACGCCACCGGAGGATTAGGTGATCTTGTGGCCGGCGCTCTGCAGGCTCTCGCAGGCCTCGACGACGCGGGCCGCCATCGCCGCCTCGGCCGCCTTGCCATAGGACCGCGGGTCGTACTGCTTTTTGTTGCCGACGTCGCCGTCGACCTTGAGCACGCCGTCGAAGTTGCGGAACATGTGCTCGGCGATCGGCCGGGTGAAGGCGTACTGCGTGTCGGTGTCGATGTTCATCTTGACCACGCCGTACGACAGGGCCTCGCGGATCTCATCGAGCGTCGAGCCGGACCCGCCGTGGAAGACCAGGTCGAACGGGCGCTCCTTGCCGTACTTGGCGCCAACCGCGTCCTGGATCTCCTTGAGCACGGTGGGCCGCAGCTTGACGTGCCCTGGCTTGTAGACGCCGTGCACGTTGCCGAACGTCGCGGCGAGGATGTAGCGGCCCTTTTCGCCGAGCCCGACGGCCTCGGCGGTGGCCAGCGCGTCCCCGGGGGTGGTGTAGAGCTTCTCGTTGATCTCACCGACGACGCCGTCCTCCTCGCCGCCGACGACGCCGATCTCCATCTCCATGATGACCCGGGCCTTGGCGCACTCGTCGATCAATTCGGCGGCGATCGAGAGGTTCTCGTCGAGCGGCACGGCCGACCCGTCCCACATGTGCGACTGGAACAGCGGCGGCTGACCCTTCGCCACCCGTTCCTGGGAGAGCTTGACGAGGGGCCGCATGAACCCGTCGAGCTTGTCCTTTGGGCAGTGATCGGTGTGCAGCGCCACGTTCACCGGATAGCGGTCGGCCACCACCCTTGCGTACTCGGCGAGCGCGGCCGCCCCCGTGACCATGTGCTTCACGCTCGCTCCCGACAGGAACTCCGCGCCGCCCGTGGACACTTGGACGATCCCGTCGCTTTCCGCCTCGGCGAAGCCGCGCAGGGCGGCGTTGAGCGTCTGGCTCGACGTGACGTTGATCGCCGGGTAGGCGAAGCCGTCTCGCTTCGCACGGTCCAGCATTTCCGCATAGACCTCTGGGGTCGCGATGGGCATATGTCAACTCCCTGGTATCTGAGGTTCGGTGCCGGCGAGACCGCGCGGCGCGCCCTTTCCGCCAGTATCCCGAAGCCCGGCGTACGGCGAAAACGCGGACGCCAGACGGGTACGCTCGGCCTGTGCAGCTAGCCGTGAACTTCCTCGATCCCCAATCGTTGATCACCACATTCGGGGTCCTGGGGATCCTTGCCATCATCTTTGCCGAGACTGGGCTGCTCGTCGGGTTCTTCCTGCCCGGCGACACGCTGCTGTTCACGGCGGGACTCTTTACGACCGCGCAGGCGGCCCACGAGGTCGGGGTCGCGCCGCTGTCGCTGCCGATCTTGCTGGTGGCGGCTCCGGTGTGCGCCATCGCGGGCGCCCAGTTCGGGCACTACCTCGGCGACAGATACGGGCGCAAGCTCTTCGACCGGCCGAACTCGCGGCTCTTCCGGCCCGAGCACGTCGAGAAGGCGGAGTACTACTTCAACAAGTTCGGTCCCGCCAAGGCAGTAGTGCTCGCCCGGTTCATTCCTGTCGTTCGGACGTTCCTGAACCCCCTTGCCGGGATGCTCGAAATGGGGGCCCGCAGGTTTTTCGTCTGGAACGTCATCGGCGCGCTCGTGTGGACCGAGTCGATCATTCTCGTCGGTCATTACCTCGGCAGCCGGGTCGGCGGCATCGAGAAATATGTGTTGCCCGTCGTGGCGCTAGCGGTCCTGGCCTCGGTCGTCCCGGTCGTACGAGAGGTGCTGAGGGGACGCCGCGAGACTCCGGGGACGCGGGCGCGGCACCCCGGCGAGCGTCCCGGCGAGCGTCAGGACGCCCGAGCGGGGCGCTCCGCGGGCCAAGAAGAACGACTCTGAAGAGTCAGTCCGTCGCTGCGCGGCGACAGTTCCCGCTAACCTCCCCATGTGGGACGTCATCGGCCTGACCCAAGAGGTCATGCGCGCATCTTTATCGCGGCCGCCGCCGTCGCGCTCGCCATAGCGCTATTGGTGGTGGGCGGCGTCGCGCTGTGGGGAGCGTTGTCCTCGGAGCCTGCCTCGCCCGCTCCGGCGACCTCGCAGGCCGATCCGCCGGCCGCCACCCAGACCAGGTCGACCGGGCGGTCCCGGCAACAGGCCTCGACGGTCCCCGGCGGAGCCGCGCTCGTCGTCCGCTGCCGAGTGGCCAGATGCGGTGTGTTCATCTCCTCGAGCCCGACTAACGATGTGCTGTTCAACGGCGTCATGCGCCAGGGCGAGGAGCGGCGCGCCGACGAGCCGCGGATGAATCTCGTCGTCTCCGACAGCGGCGGGGTCGACGTCTACATCAACGGCCGGCTCCAGCCGAAGGGCACTGCCGGCAAGCGCAAGATCTACACGATCATCAAGTCCTGACCTACCCCCGGCTCGCGACGACGGCCGCCGGTGCGGTGGTCAGCGCCCGTCGCCCAGGCCCAGATCGGCGATGCCGAACGCGGCCCGATAGTCGAGGCCGGCCGCCAGCACCCGTTCGCGGGCCCCGCGTTCGACGATCGTGGCGACGCCCGCGATCTGTGCCCCCGCCTCCCGTAGCGCCGCCACAGCGGCGAGCACCGACCCGCCGGTGGTCGAGGTGTCGTCGACGGCGAGCACTCGCCGGCCGGCGACGTCCGGACCCTCGACGCGGCGCTGCAGGCCGTGCGCCTTGTCGGCCTTGCGTACGACGAAGGCGTCGAGCCGCCGGCCGCGCGCCGCGGCCGCGTGCAGCATCGCGGCGGCCACCGGATCGGCGCCGAGCGTGAGGCCGCCCACCGCTTCGTAGCCGAGGTCGGCGGTCAGGTCGAGCATGACCCGCCCGACCAGCGGCGCAGCGTGCCCGTCGAGGGTGATCCGACGCAGGTCGACATACCACGAGGCGCGCTGCCCGGACGACAGCACGAAGTCGCCGTAGGCCACCGCCTTGGCCTTGATCTCGCCGAGCAGTTCGTCACGATCGCTCACGGGTCCCAGCCTAGGTGCGGTTAGCGACGCTACCGGTGCGGAATGAATCTCGGCGACGGCGCGTGTTCGGGGGGCCACGATGCAGATGGGCGATACGTCGGCGCACCGTTCTGCTGAGGGGCAAAGCGACGCCGCGCTGATCTCCGACGTACGCGCGGGTGACCTCGTCGCCTACGGGCTGCTGTGCGAACGGCACGTGTCGGCGGCCAGGGTGCTCGCCCGGCACTTGGTGGCGGGCGGGCGCCGCGGCGGCGACCCGGACGCGAACGCCGATGCGGTCGAGGACGCGGTCGCCGAGACGTTCACGAGGATTCTCGGCGCGCTGCGCCGCGGCGGCGGGCCCCAGGCGGGCTTCCGGCCGTACCTGCTCATCTCGTTGCGCCGCACGGTCGGCGAGCGGCCACGGGGCAAGCGCCGCCGGCCGTCAGCGAAGGCGTACGGACCGTACGACGCGGGCGAGGCCCCCAATGGCAACGCCGCGAAGGACGCCCACAACGGCCGCGACGCCCGCG
>CALAED010000161.1 GCA_937891035.1 uncultured Thermomonosporaceae bacterium
TGAGCCCTTTTCGTCGTACACAGTCATCTTCTCCCGCCAAGCCCGCCGCAACCTGCACGAGAACCTGCCCCTCGACGTAGCTGCCGCTGCCATGGCCACGATCGATGGTCCTATCAGCATCAATCCACATCGTGTCGGCAAGCCGCTGGACGAACCTTTTGACGGTTACTACTCCGCACGCCGCGGTACCTACCGGATCATCTACCGCATCAACGAAGACAAGCACGCTGTAGAGATCCACTCCATCCGGCACCGGCGCGACGCCTATCGCACCTGATCGGTGCGGTCGGGCAGCTCCGCCGGCACGGCCGGAACGCTCTGGTCGGCCGTCCAGCTTCGGCTCGACGCGCCCAGATGGACCCTGCTGCTCACCACGGTGACGATCAGTGCGACCCCAGCAACATCGCCTATGCCAGTCAGACTTTTCGCTCACGGATCCGGGCAGGACGCACCGGCTCGCACATACGACACGCCTGCCGGTTTCAGATTGGCGCCGTAGTGGTTCGTCTCCCGCTCGTAGAAGTAGGCCATCGAGTTGCCGTGCACGTCGACGACCCGGTCCAGTTGCCAGCGCCAGGCCTGGTTGCAAGAGGATTCGTCGTACGTGGCGGCATAGCAGGGCTCGCCCGCGTCGTCGCCGTACACCGGGATCGTCCATGCCGACTTGGTCTCGGGGTCGCCGCTCGTCCAGCCGGGCAGCCGGTTACGGCCGAAGTAATATTGGGTGCCGTCGCTGGTGGTGACCTTCCACCACTCGCCGTTGTTGTCGCCGTTGGTGGCGTCGGTGAAGTGCTCGACCCGTTCGGCGTCATTCTCCTCCGGATGCCACGCTCCGGTGGCGGAGTCTTTGACCAGCTTCGCGTCTCGCTACGATCCCTCCCGTCGACGGCTCCTGGTCGAAGCGCACGCCCGCGCCGTCCGCGTGGTCTTCGGCGCGTACGCACTGGTGGCCGACCTATGCGCTGACAGGCGCCGACCCCCGCAACAGCGTCATTTGTGGGCACGATGACCGCCTCGGTCACAGGTTGCTGGCTCCTTTCGGAGAGACTGCTGCTCGATCGGGATCGAGCGCTGCGTCATCGAGGCTCCGATGTGCCGCCCGGCGCCGGGACCATGACACCGCCCGCACCACCGGGTAACACTGAGAGGACGTACGGTGCGCCCGTACATCGAACGGGCCCCGATTGTGTCGGTGTGCTCCATAGGAGGGCGATGGGCCGGAACATAGGTTCGGCCCATGACGAGCGCGATGCCACGGTCCGGCATCCGGCCACCCGCCGACTTGGACCTGACCGGCCGGCGCGCCGTGGTCACCGGTGGTGCGGGCGGCATCGGACTGGCCTGCGCCCGGCGACTGGCGGCCGCCGGTGCGCACGTGACGATCGCCGACGTCCGCGCCGAGCCGGCCGAGGAGGCGGCGGCGGGGCTGGGCGGGACGGCCAGCGTGACCGATATGGCCGACTTGACCGCAGTCGATGCGCTGGCCCGGTCCTGCGGCGCCGACGTTGTGATCAACAACGCCGGGATCCAGCACGTCGCGCCGCTGGAGGAGTTTCCGCCCGAGATGTTCTCCCGGATCCTAAAAATCATGGTCGAGGCGCCGTTCCGCCTCGTGCGGGGCCTGTTGCCCGGGATGTACGAGCGCGGCTGGGGCCGGATCGTCAACATCTCCTCTGTCCATGGGCTCCGCGCCTCGCCCTACAAGGCGGCCTATGTGACGGCCAAGCACGCGCTCGAGGGACTCTCCAAGGTCATCGCTCTGGAGGGCGCCCCGCACGGGGTGACCTCCAACTGCGTCAATCCGGCCTACGTCCGAACTCAGCTGGTGGAGGACCAGATCGCCGACCAGGCCCGGGTGCATGGCATGTCGCCGGCCGCGGTCACCACGGAGATCATGCTGGCCAGGACGGCCGTGAAGCGCCTCATTGAGCCGGCGGAGGTGGCCGAGCTGGTGGCCTATCTGTGCAGCCCCCAGGCGGCCATGATGACCGGCGCCTCGATCAGCCTCGACGCGGGATGGACCGCGTACTGATGGACTCCCGCTGACCGGCGCCCGACAATGGCCCGCATGACCTGCACCGTCTTTCTGGAGCTGCTGGCCCGGGAAGCGTCGCCCGTGGAGTTCGAAGGGCCGCTGGTTGAGGCCCGCGCCGCGGGCGCCGCGCCCGAAGTCCTGGCGGAGCTGGAGGCGGCGAAACTCACCGCGCTTCGGGTACGGGCGATCATGCGGCGGCACGCCCGCCGCGAGGCCGAACTGGCCGCGCTCTTCGACACCGCCGGCGACCTGGCCGGGTTGCGCGACCTGGACGCCGTTCTTGAGGCCATCGTTCGGCGCGCCCGGCGGCTGCTGGGCGCCGACATCTCATATATGACTCTTAACGACGACGAGCGCGGCGACACCTACATGCGGGTGACGGACGGATCGGTCTCGGCGGCGTTCCGGCGGCTGCGGCTGCCGATGGGCGCCGGGCTCGGCGGCCTGGTCGCCCAGACCGCGATGCCCTATACCAGCGCCCACTATCTGAAGGATCCGCAGTTCCAGCATCGCGACTTCATCGACGAGGCGGTCGCCGAGGAGGCGCTGGTGGCCATCCTCGGCGTCCCGATGAAGCTGGGCAGCCGGGTGATCGGGGTGCTCTACGCGGCGAACCGCAGCGAACGCCCCTTCGACCAAGAGGAGGTGGTCCTGCTCGGGTCGCTGGCCGCGCACGCGGCGGTGGCGATCGACAACGCCAGGCTGCTGGCCGAGACCCGCACCGCGCTGGAAGAGCTCAGCGCCGCCAATGAGGTCGTCCAGGCGCGCAGCGCGGCGGTGGAGCGGGCGGCCCAGGCACACGACCGGATGACCGCACTGGTCGTACGCGGCGGTGGCGTGCAGGACCTCGCCGCCGTCGTCACCGAGGTGCTGGGCGGAACCCTGCATGTGCTCGACACCGACGGGCACCGGCTCGCCGCGGCCGGTCCGGGCGCCGCCGCGGCCCGCACCGGCGAGCCCGCCGCGCTCGGCGAAGACGAACTGTCCGGCGTCATGGCCGCCGCGTACTCCGCCGCCGCGCAGGGCAGAACCGTGCGGCGCGGCGATCTGTGGATCGCCTCGGTCTCCACAGGGGACGAGATGCTGGGCACGCTGGTGCTACGCTCCGCGGCGGAGCTCCCTTCCGCCGACCGCCGCATCCTGGAGCGCGCGGCGCTCGTCACCGCCCTGCTGCTGCTTTTCCGGCGTAGCGCGACCGAGGCCGTGGGCCGCGTACGGGGGGAACTGCTTGATGACCTGCTGTCTGGGCGGGTGGCCGACGGCGACGGGTTGAAGGCACGGGCCCGACGGGTGAACGTGGACATCACGGCCCCGCATATCGTCATGGCCGCCCGATTCGAAAACCCCGAGCATCGCCAGCGCGCCGCGTTTTGGGCCATGTCCCGCGCGACGGTTGAGCACGGCCTGGCGGCCTCTCGGGCGGACGAGATCATCCTGTTGCTGCCGGGGCGACGCCCGGGCGACGCAGCCCGCCGGGTCGCCAAGGAGCTCGGGATCTCCCTCGCCGCCCCCGTGACGGTGGGAGCGGCCGGACCGGTGGACGATCCGGCGAAGGTGGCGGCCGCGTACCAGGAGGCCCGGCGTTGCGCCGATGGACTGCTGGCGCTGGGCCGCCGAGGCGACGGAGCCGGGGCGGCCGAGCTCGGTTTCATCGGGCTGCTGATCGGCGACGACCGGGACGTCGCCGGCTTCCTGGCCGCCGCGCTAGGCCCCGTGCTCGACTACGACGCCCGGCGCGGCACGGCCCTCGTCCGTACCCTGGAGACCTACTTCGCCACCGCCGGCAGCCTCATCAAGACGGCCGAACGTCTGCACATCCACGTCAACACCGTCACCCAGCGACTCGAGCGGATCGGCCGCCTCCTCGGCGACGGCTGGCAGTCCCCCGATCGCGCCCTGGACCTTCAGCTTGCCCTCCGCCTGCACCGCCTCCGCACGTCCATCTGAACCCAGCCCCCCGGGCGGCGACCTCGTGCACCTTCGCCGCCGTACTTAGCAGGTCAGGCTGGGCCCCCGTGCCGCATCAGCGCTGTGGGGCGGGGGTGTTGATGTCTTCTTGCTGGGGTTGGGCGCCGGGATCGGGCGACGTGGCCGCCTCCCGGCGGCGGGTGTGGGCGGCGATGAGGTTGCGGGCGGTGCCCCAGATGCCGACGCGGAAGAGCAGGACGACGATGATGAAGATGGCGCCGGTGACGATGCCGATCTCTTCGAAGCCGGCGGTGGCCAGATAGTCGTTCAGCAGGACGATGAGTGCGGCCCCGATGGCGCTGCCCCACAGAGTGCCGATGCCGCCGAGGACGACCATGATGACGGCCTGGCCCGAGGTGGTCCAGTAGACCTCCTGCAGGGAGGCGAAGCCGTGGCTGATCGCGAAGAGCCCGCCGGCGATGCCGGAAAGGAATGCCGAAAGCACGAAGGCCAGCAGCTTGTACCGGTCGACGGGATAGCCGAGGGCGCGGGCGCGGGCGGGGTTGTCCCGAATGGAGACCAACACTCGCCCGAAGGGGGAGCGGACGATCCGCCAGGCCAGCAAGAACCCGGCGAGCACGAACGGCAGGCCGGCGTAGTAGAAGAAGAACGGGTCGGACAGGTCTATCCCGAACAGCTCACGCGGGATGCCTTGCAGGCCGTTTTCGCCGCCGGTCAGGTCTCGCCATTGGTTGGCGATGAAGTAGACCATTTGGGCGAAGGCCAAGGTGACCATGGCGAAATAGATGCCGCGCAGCCGTACGGACAAATAGCCGATGGGGGCGGCGAGGGTGGCGGCGAAAAGCGCTCCGCCGAGCACGGCGACCGGGAAGGGCAGTCCGGTGTGCAATGCGATCAGCCCGGAGACATAGGCCGCGCTGCCCCAGAACGCGGCGTGTCCGAACGACAGCAATCCGGTGAAGCCAAGCAGCAGATCCACCGCGGCGGCGAACAGCGCCCAGCAGGCGATGTCCATCGCCACCGGTGGGTAGATGGACCAGGGCAGGACAAACGCCGCCACCAGCCCGGCGGCCAGCAGCACCGGCCGCCCCGCCAACCTGGAGATGATCACAGCGCCCTCCGCGCGGCCTCGGCGCGCCTTGGAAGCGCGCTTCCCTCGTCGCTCGTTCCTCGCGACCCTCGGCCGGGGCCGGTTGGCCGGTTAAGCACAGCCAAGCGCGCGTCGCGCGCCCGCGGCGCGCTGATCACAGGACCTCCTCAGGTCGTCCGAACAGGCCGGCCGGGCGCCACAGCAGGACGACGGCCATCAGAATGAACACCAGCGTCTGCGACAGCGCCGGCGCATAGTAGTTGCCCAGCGCCGAGACCAGCCCGATCAGGAACCCGGCGGTGACCGAGCCGAAGACCGACCCGAGTCCACCGATCACCACCACCGCGAAAACGGTGATGATCAGGTCGGCGCCCATCAGCGGGTTGACCGCCCGCATCGGCGCGGCCAGTACTCCGGCGAAGCCGGCCAGCGCGATGCCGAACCCGAACACCGGAGTCACCCAGCGGGCAACGTCGATGCCCAGCGCCCGGGTCAGCTCGGGGCGTTCGGTGGCGGCACGAACGATCATGCCGACCCTGGTCCGGGTGAGCACCAACCAAACCCCGCCGCACAGCACCAGCGACGTGACCAGCACGAACACCTGGTAGGCAGGGTATTCGAACAACCCGAGGTTGATGGATCCGGTCAACTGCGACGGCCGGGGATAGGGCTGGGACTGCACCCCGTACTGCCGCTTGACCAGGTCCTGCAGGATGAGCGCCAGCCCGAAGGTGAACAGGAAGTTATACAGCGGATCGAGAGGCGTCAGCCGCCGGATGAACAACCGCTCCACCACGACTCCGGCGAGCCCGAGCACGACCGGGACCAGCCCGAGCGCGACCCAGAAGTTCACCCCGAAGGAGTCCAGCAGCACGAAGGCGCCGAAGGCGCCGAGCATATAGCAGGCGCCGTGGGCGAAGTTGACCACGTTGAGCATGCCGAAGATGACGGCGAGCCCGAGGGCGAGCAGGGCGTAGAACGCCCCGCCCACCAATCCGTTGAATGCCTGCTGCAGCACGGCTCGGCCGCCCCGGTCAGAGCCTGCACGCGGCGCTGGGCTGCTGGAACGCCTCGGCGGCCGGGATCGTCTTGATGATCTTCTCGTAGTCCCAGGGTTCCTTGACCTCGCCGGACGACTTGACCTGGGCGAGGTAGGCGTCATGGATCAGCAGATGGTCCTGCGCGCGGATGGTGCCGCCGCGGCCGAACATGTCATTGACCTTGCGGCCTTCCAGTTGCCCCACGACAGCGTCGGCGTTATCGGTGCCACCTCGCTGCACGGCCTCCAGGTACTGCAGGGCCGCCGAGTAGTTCGCCGCGTGCGCGGCGGTTGGCCGCCTGCCGACCTTGCCCTGGAACCTGTCGGCCCAGGCCCGGTTCTCCGGATTGGCGTTCCAGTACCAGTAGTCGGTGAACCGGGTCCCGCGCAGCGCGTCCACGCCCAGCGAGTGAATATCGGTGAGGAACATCAGCCCGATGGCGAGTTCGATGCCCTGATCACGCAGCTTGTACTCGTTGTACTGCTTCACAAAGTTGACCAGGTCACCGCCGGCCTGCATGGTGCCGACCACTTGCGGCTTGGGCTTCAGGTCGGGCGCCTTGAGCAGGAACGTGGAGAAGTTGTCGTTGGGGAACGGGGTGGGATCGGACTCGACAACGGTGCCGCCGGAGTTTTTCACCGCGGCCGTGAACGTCCTTTCCATGTCCTGGCCGAACGCGTAGTCCGGATAGACGACGTACCAATTCTTCGCGCCATCCCGGGTCACCGCGGTCGCGGTCCCATTGGCCAGCATGTAGCTGTTGTAGCCGTAGTGGAAGGTGTACTTGTTGCAGCCCTTGCCCTCCAACTCGGTGGTGGCGGCGCCGACATCGAGGAAGACCTTCTTCTTGTTCTTCGCGACGGTCGCGACGGCGAGCGCGGCCGACGAGGTCGGGACATCCACGATCACGTCGGCGCGCTGCCGGTCGTAGAGCTCCTGGGCCTTGGAGTTGGCCACGTCAGGCTTGTTCTGATGGTCGGCGGCGATCACATCGATCTTCTCGGCGACGGCCTTGTCGCCGTACTTGGCCTGGTAGTCGGCGACGGCCATGCGCACCACTTCGATGGTTCCCCGGCCGGACAGGTCTGCATAGATGCCCGACTGGTCGTTGAGCACCGCCAACACGACCGCGCCGTCACTGATCTTCCCGCCGCCCCCGCCGGGTCCACCCCCGCAGCCGGCCAGCAGAGCTCCGACGGTGGCGAGCGCGACCGAACGTCGCAACATTCTCATTCCGGGGTCTCCCTAAGATTCCTTAGATTCCGAGGTATTCGAGAAGTTCGTGCTCGCGGGCGCGGACCTCCTCGTTGTCCATGGATTCGACGATTCGACCCTCGGCGAGCAAGTAGTGCCGGTCTGCCACGGTTGCGGCGAAATGCACGTTCTGCTCGATGAGCAGGACGGTCACGCCGGCCGACTTGACCTCGCGGAGGATGTCGCCGATCTGCTGGACGATCAGCGGGGACAGTCCTTCGGTCGGCTCGTCGCACAGCAGCAGCCGGGCGCCGGTGCGCAGCACCCTGGCGAGCGCGAGCATTTGCTGCTCGCCGCCGGACAACCTGGTGCCGGGGAACCGCCGCCGCTCTCGCAACAGCGGGAACGTCTCGTAGACCCGCTCCATCGGCCACGGGTCCGGGCCCACCGCAGGGGGCAGCAGCAGATTCTCCTCGACCGAGAGGGTGGCGTAGACGCCCCGGTCGTCGGGCACATAGCCGAGGCCGCGGCGGGCGCGGCGGTGCGGCCCGAGCCTGGTGATGTCGGCGTCCAGGAACGAGACGGTGCCCGACGTCTTGCCGTACGAATTGCCGTACGAACCGCCGTGCAGGCCCATGAGGCAGCGCAGCAGCGTC
Organism: uncultured Thermomonosporaceae bacterium; assembly: GCA_937891035.1. Lineage (GTDB taxonomy): Bacteria > Actinomycetota > Actinomycetes > Streptosporangiales > Streptosporangiaceae > CALAED01. The sequence goes on from CALAED010000161.1 coordinate 7,945, forward strand.
GTCTTGCCGGCCCCGTTGCGGCCGACCAGGGTGACGATCTCACCCTCGTCGATCTGGATCGAAACCTCGCGTAGCGCCCGTGCCTCGCCATACCAGGCCGACAGCCGGTCAACTTTCAGCATGGGAGTCTCCGAGGTAGGCGGCGATGACGCGCGGATCATGGCGGATCTCGGCGTACGGCCCCTCGGCCAGCACCTTGCCGTGCTGCAGCACGGTCACCCGGTCGGCGAGGCTGGCCACGACGTTCATGTTGTGCTCGACCAGCACCACGGTGCGTCCGGCCCGCACGTTGCGGATCAACTCGACGGTGCGGTCGACGTCCTCCGCGCCCATCCCGGCGGTCGGCTCGTCCAGCAACAGCACCTTGGGGTCCAGCGCGAGGGCGAGCGCCACCTCCAGCGCGCGCTTGCGGCCGTAGGTGAGCGCGCCGGCCGGGACGTCGCCGTGCCCGTCCAAGCCGACCTGACCCAGCAACTCGTCCGCACGGTCAGCGAATCGCGCCAAGGCGCGGTCCGAGCGCCAGAACCGCCAGCCCAGCCCGGTACGGGCGGCCAGTGCCAACTCCAGGTGCCGTCGCGGCGTCAACGCGGCGAACAGGCTGGTGATCTGGAACGAGCGGGCCACGCCGAGCCGGGCGATCCGCTCCGGACTGCGGCCCGCCAGCTCGTGCCGATCCAGCAGCACGCTCCCAGCGGTGGGCTTCAAGAAACCGGTGAGCAGGTTGAACAGCGTGGTCTTGCCGGCGCCGTTCGGCCCGACCAGGGCATGCACGCCGCCCTCGGGGATGTCCAGATCCACGCCGTCCACCGCCCGGAAGCCCCGGAACTCCCTGACCAAGGAGCGGACCGTCAGGATCGGGGTGGGCGCGACAGCAGCGTCCATGCACTCTCCTCGCAGCACTCTCCTGGCGATCCGGCATGGTGCCGGTGCCCCGGACCACGCTGGGTGCCGTGACCGGGAACCCTAGATCGCGAGCGCGGGAGGGACTATGGCAATCCCCTACATATTCCACCCGGCTGATGAGGACTTCATCCACACCATCTCGGCGACCGCCGTCGCTCTCCCGGGCGTGACCTGTGGTTATGGCGCACATTCGCCGAGCGCCGAGCGACGGTGTCCCCGTTGAGGCGCCGAGATTCCGCTTCGCTCCTCGAGCGATGACCGTTCCGCGGATGGCCGCGACGGCCACATCGCCGCGGGCAAGTGTGGTGGAGCCCTACGTGGCCCGCGTCACGCCGGATGGGCAAACCTGACGAGCAGCCGCTACCCGCCTGCCACCCCGAGGAGCCGGGATGCCGACCGTAGGAAGACTGCTGGCCGCCGGCGCCGCCGGAATCATGCTCGCCACCGTCGTGGCACCCACCGCGCACTCCGCGCATGGCTGCGCCCGGGTCATCGTGCCGGGCGCCGAGCGGCAGGTCACGGCCTGTCTCGACGACCTGACCACGGCGGGTACGGTCGCTTCCGGCCACACGGTGCCCGCGGACTATGCCGGGCTGCATGCGACCGGGACCCGCAACCCGGGCGAGGTTCCCGGCATCCAGGTCGACGGCTACTTTCCCGACACCTCGGCGTTCAACACCAACCATGGGTGGAACCACGACGCGCAGTTCGTGATCAGGCTGCCGGAGGCGTGGAACGGAGGCCTGGTGGTGGCCGGCTCCCCCGGGGTGCGGCGGCAGTACGCCAACGACGTCACCATCTCCGACTGGGTATTGGGGAAGGGCTACGCCTACGCCGCGTCCGACAAGGGCAACAGCGGAGCCGCCTTCTACCGGGACGGCCGCCGCCCCGGGGACGCCATCGTCGAATGGAACCGGCGGGTCACCCAGCTTGCCCGTGCCGCCAGGGCGGTCGTCGCCCAGCGGTACGGGCGGGCGCCGCGCCGGACCTTCGCCGCGGGCATCTCCAACGGCGGTTACCTGGTGCGCTGGCAACTGGAGAACCACCCCGAACTGTACGACGGCGGCATCGACGCCGAGGGCACGCTGTGGCGGGCGGACGGCACCAACCTGCTGACGTTCCTCCCGCCGGTGCTGCGCGCCTACCCCGCGTACGCCGCGTCCGGCGACCCCGCCGCGCGCCAGACGATCCTGGACGCGGGCTTCGCGGCCGGCTCGGAGTTCCTGTGGGGCTTCCACCACACCGTCTACTGGGACCTCACGCAGCGGATCTACCGTGAGGAACTCGATCCCTCCTACGACGGCGCCACCGAGGCCGGCACCCCGTTCTGCGCGAGCGGCACGCCCGCCTGCGACGCCGACTACGACTATGCCGCCCGCCCCGCGGACGTGCACCGCGCCGTCGCCCGGATCGCCTTGACCGGCCGCATCCGCAAGCCGCTGATCACCCTGCACGGCACCCTCGACACGCTGCTGCCGATCAGCAAGGACTCCGACGTCTATGCCACCATGATCAAATCGCACGGCCGGGCCGCGCTGCACCGCTACTACCGGATCGAAGACGGCAACCACGTCGACAGCCTGTACGACGCCTTCCCCGACCGGCTCCGGCCGATCCTGCCATGCCTGCGCGCCGCGTTCACCGCGCTGGAGACCTGGGACGCGGGCGGGCAGGCACCGCCGCGGAGCGCCACGCTCCCCCGCCCCGCGTCGGGCGACCTCGTCAACGGCTGCTCGCTGCGCGCCTGACCCATCCCGGAGCCCGGCGCGCGCCGTGACCGTGCCCGGCTGTTCGGCGGCCGCGCGGGCTCACTCGGGGATCGCGCCGGTGAGGAAGCTCTCCAAGGTGAGGACCAGGTGGAGGTAGAGCCGATCCTGGCCGTTCTTCAGGTCCAGACCGGTGGCCCGCCGCACCTGGTTCAGCCGGTGATAGAGCGACTGCCTGTGCAGCCCCAAGCGGTCCGCGGTCCGGGCCACGCTGCCCGCGTGATCCAGGTAGACGCGCGCCGTTTCCTTCAGGCCGGCGAACCCGGGGTCGCTGAGGAATCTCAGGTGGCGTTCGTCGAACAAGGCTTCCGCGAGGTCGTGGTCGGCCGCGGCGGCGAGCAGCTTCAGCGCTCGCAGGTCGTCCCAGCGGACGATCGCGCCCGGCTCGCGGCTCTTGGCGACCCGTAGGGCGGTCTGGGCGCCCCACCGCCCCCGGCGGACCTCTTCGAGGGAACCGACGATGGGCCCGATGCCGACACGGGCGGCGCGACTGTCCCGGCGTCGGCGGCGCGGCGAGCCGAGACGCTCGAGGAAGTCCTCCACCGAACCCGTCGCCTCGCTCACCGCTCCCCTGACGATCGCCACGGTCACCGAGTCGGATTCCTCCACCCAGAGAACCCCCTCTCGCCGCGGTTGCGAGGCCAGGCTGTCGGTCGAGCGCGTCCGCTCGACCATCACGCAGGTAACGGCCTCGTTCATGGAAAACCCGGAAGCGGCCGCGAGTTCCCGCGCCGCGCCGCGCACCGCGGCGGGGTCGCCCTCGATGAGGTCCTGGTAGAAGAGGTTGAGCCGGGTCTGATGCCGGGTCGACTGTCCGAGCAGCAGTCCCGCGACGTCGGCGATGCGACCGGCCGCCGGCCACAGCGACTCGGGGATCACCTCGTCTGGATCGAGCAGCCAAAAGTAGCCCTGGATACGGCCCAGGTGGCGAGCGGGCACGCACAGCCGGCCCTGGATTCCGAGCCGTGGCTCGGGCGGGGTGCGCAGCGGGCCGTCGGACTCTCTGATGCCCTGGGCGTGAAACCAGTCTCGGATGTCGCTCGACGAGCGGCGTTCCATGATCGAGCGCTGCCGCACGATGTCGACGTCGCTTTGGCCGGAGAACCCGATGAGGTTGAAGTCGGCGTCCTCCAGGGTGCACGGAGCGTCCAGCAGCGTGGCCATCTCGTCGACGAGGTCATCCAACTCCGCCATCAGACAAGTGTCACATTACTGGCTAGCGATTATCAGACTGATGTATCTCGGCTTCCGAAAACGCCGCCTTCAGACTTGGTTCAGGTGGTTTCCGCCGCCACCGTCACCTGCCATCGAGGAAGGGAGAAGGGGCGTGCTGCGGCCAACCCTGCTGCGCGCATCTCGAAGCAGCCGGCTCAGGACGGCGATCGAGGCCAACCGGATCTCACGCGGTGTCGTGGCCAGGTTCGTCGCCGGCGAGGACGCCGCCGACGCGATCACGGCCGTCGAAAAGGTACATCGGCAGGGGATGATGACGAGCCTGGACGTACTCGGCGAGGACGTCACCGACCTGGCGTCGGCACGGCATGTCCGGGATCAGTACCTGTCGCTCCTGTTTCGTTTGCACCAGGCCGGTCAGGCGGCGCGCTCGGAGGTCTCGCTGAAGCTCTCGGCACTGGGGCAGCGGCTGCCCGGAGGCGGTCACGACCTAGCGTTGCGGCACGCCAGGGAGATCTGCGTCGCCGCCGACGCCGTCGATTGCCGGGTGACCCTGGACATGGAGGATCACACCACCGTCGACTCCACGCTCGCCATCGGAACCGAGCTTCGAACGGAGTTCCCGCTGACCGCGAACGTGCTGCAAGCGAACCTCAAGCGGACTCACGACGACATCGAGGCGCTA
>CALAED010000162.1 GCA_937891035.1 uncultured Thermomonosporaceae bacterium
ACCAAGACCTTCCGGGGTGAAGGCACGGGCGTTCAGCAAGGTCACCGAGTAACCAAGCGCGGACAGCAGCGCCCCGAAGGCCCCGTTGAGCTCGTAACAAAACCCGCCGCGCCGCCGCCGCACCACCTTGCCGACCAGCGCCTCCTCGTCGAGCACGATGGGTTCGCCCAGGTGGATGCTTAGGTTCTCGAACGGCACGGACAGCAGATGGCGCAGCTGCAGCTCGCGCAGCGCCGCCGCATCGGCGCGGGCCGGGCGGTCGGCGCCGATCCGCGCCAGATAGGCTTCCACGTCCATCCACGCACTCGCCGGGCGTTCCACGTCATCCATTCTCGGTCATTCGATCCTGCTGCGATGCCCGCAGAGAATTGACCTTGAGTCTCCCCTCACGGGAGACAGCATCGTTGAAGACGACCAAGAGGTCGCCCAAGACGACGGCCAAGACGACGGCCAAAGTCACAAACCGCGCGGTCGACGGTGCCACCGTACGGAGGATTCGTGAGCAAGCCGCTTTACACGATCGGGGAGCTGGCCCGCCGCACGGGCCTGCCGGTGAAGCGGATCAGGTTCTACTCCGACCTCGGCATCGTGCCGCCGGCCGAACGCAGCCCCGCCGGCTATCGCCTGTACGACCTGGACGCGCCGGCTCGGCTCGACCTCATACGGACGCTGCGCGAACTCGGCGTGGATCTCGGCACCATCCAGCGCGTGCTCGCCAGGGAGATCTCCCTTCCCGAGGTCGCGGCGGCCCACGCCGCTGCGCTGGACGCGCAGATCAAAACGCTGCGGCTGCGCCGGGCCGTCGTGCGCGCTGTGGCGAACCGCGGCTCCAGTCCTCAGGAGATGGAACTCATGCACAAGCTGACACAACTGTCCGATGGAGAGCGCCGGCGCATCATCGGCGACTTCATCGACGCGACCTTCGGCGGTCTCGACGCGGACCCGAACTTCGTCGCCATGATGCGCTCGGCCATGCCGGAACTGCCCGATGACTCGACTCCCGAACAGGTGGCGGCCTGGGTGGAGCTGGCCGAGCTCGTCCAAGATCCCGACTTCCGGGCAGCGGTACGCCGGATGGCCGAACACCAGGCCAAAGTCCAAACCGAAGGCCAGGCCACGCAGGAGCGAGCCGCACGGCCGGCCGGCGGCGAAGGACCGGCGGCCCCGCACGGTGATTTGATCGCCGCCGTACGCGAGAAGCTCGAGGCGGCGCTGGCCGCCGGCATCGATCCCGCCTCCGAACGGGCCGAGCGGGTCGTCGCCGACGTGGTCGCCGAGTATGTACGGGCGTTCGGCGGCGCCGACGGCCCGGACTTTCGGCGCCGCCTGCTCGAGCGGCTGGAGGTCGGCGCCGATCCGCGCGCCGAGCGCTACTGGGAGCTGCTGGCGATCATCAACGGCTGGCCCGTACAGCCGAGCCTGATGCCGAGCTTCGACTGGCTGCGCGCCGCCCTTCGCGCCGGCCGCGTCCGCGATCAGCTGTAGCGATCTCGCTCAGCCGACGTCGGGTGCGGGGCCGCGCCAGACCAGCGCAGCCGAGATCGGCAGGCCGCGGAAGCGTTCCCACTTGGGTTTGACGGCGAGCCAGCCCTCGTCGATCACGCCTTCGCGAAGCTCGGCCAGCGTCCAGCCCGCCTCCAGACCCGCCATGACGTGGTCGCTGAGCAGATGGACGTGAGTCGTGATCGCCACCGGCTCCCCGTCACGGCCGGTGAAGTGGGTCGGCATGCCCGAAGCCATGATGAAGTGCGAGTGGTAGGCTACGACCACCGCATACGCGCCGACGGCCGCCAGGCGGGCGGCCTCACGGTAGAGCGGACGCAGGTCGGGCAGGTGCTCGTCCATGAGACAGGCGACCACAAGGTCGTAGCTCGCGGCCGGCAGGCCCGTCGCGGTCACGTCCGCCTCGATGAGCCGATCGTAGACATTCCGGGAGCGGGCGACCTCCAGCATCTCGGGTGTGAGGTCGACGCCGTCGATCGCCGCCACCCCGTGGCGCCGCAGCCACGCCCCCGTTCGGCCGGTACCGCAGCCCAGGTCGACCGCGCGCCGCACCGCGGGCCACGTCGGCGCGGTGAGCCGCTCGAGCAGCGCGATGTCCATCACGTCCTCGACGGTCTGCTCGTAGGTGGTCACCCATTCCGCGTAGCCGGTCCGTACGTCCACCGTCCGATAACCACGGGAATCGAAATCCGAAAAGCGCGGCATGCGATCTAGTATCGGGTGATCACCTCGACGATGTCGTTCCCTTTTACAGCTCGACGATCATGCCGTCGTCCGCCAGCTCGAGCTCGGCGCCCAACTCCGCGCGGCGGGCGAGCACCTGCGGGCCCGCGTGCGTGAGCAGGATCCGGCCGCACCGTATCCGGTCGAGGCGGGCGACCAGGTCGGGCACGTGCAGGTGATAGCGGACCGGCCGGTCGAACGTATAGGCCTCGCAGACGAAAAGGTCGGCGCCGTCGGCCACGTCGATGAGGACGTCGGTCCATGAGGTGTCGCCGCTGTAGGCGACCGTACGGCCGGCGACCGTCACGCGCAGGCCAAGCGCGGGGGCGCCGGCTTCGTGGTCGACACCGAACCCGCGTACCGAGACCGCGCCGGCGCCCCCACCGCCGCCCGTATCGACCGTGACCGGATCGCCGTCCGCGCTGAGCTCATGGACGTGCACGTCAAAGCGCCGCCGGACGTTCGCGGAACCGGGAAACAACGTCTCCATCGCGTGCGTGAGCCGGTCCGCGAGCCCGGCGGGGCCGACCAGGTGCAACGGCCGCTCCCGGCGCCGGAACTGGCCGTCCAGGATGAGAAACGGCAGGCCGCCGAAATGGTCGCCGTGGAGATGGGAGATGGCGGCCACGGACACGTCGCAGGGTTCGAGCCCGAGCCCTTTGAGCCCGGTGAGGGCGGTCGCGCCGCAGTCGACGAGTACCGCGCCCGCCCGCCCGCGCGGCCGCATCGGCCGCAGATGCAGGCAGGTCTGGAGCCGGCCGCCGGTGCCGAAGGCGTCGCCGGCCCCCGCCACCGTCACCCGCACTGCGGGCTCCACCGATCACCCCCACGATCCCCCGGCCGCCACACTCGCTAGTCGTCCTTGCCGTCGGGGATGACGAGGTCGAGCAGCCAGCTGACCACGCCGATGATGATCGCGCCCCAAAACGCCGCCCAGAACCCCGTGATATCGAAGGGCAGGTCGAGCCGGCCGGCGATCCACGCAGCCAGCAAGAGCAGCAGGGCGTTCACCAGGAGCGCGAACAGGCCGAGGGTGAGGACGTAGAACGCGCACCCCAGCATCTTGATGATCGGCTTCAGGAAGGCGTTGATGACGCCGACGATGACGGCCACGGCGAGCAGGGTGCCGACCCGCTTCGCCGTGCTGTCGGCGGTCACCTCGAGGCCGTCGACGAGCACGGTAGCCACCCACAGCGCGATCGCCGTGATCACCACTTTGATCAAGATATTCACCGGCTCAGCGTCCCACGATCATGGGCGAGGGCGCGACCCCGGCTGCCACCCTCCGCCGTCCCGCCCGTACGCAACGTGCCGCCGCGAAGAGCACGCTCTTGGTAGCGGACTTACTGGTGGGTCGCCCGTAGAGTGAAGTGCGTATTCCCAGGGAGGCGGAGTGCTCAGTACGTTTCTTGACAGGGTGGTCGCGCCGCTGCTGCGATTGCTGCTGCGTCCTCGGGTGGAGGGCCACGACAACGTCCCCGGGGAAGGTCCGCTCATCGTGGCCAGCAACCATCTGTCGTTCATCGACAGCTTCATCATCCCGCTCGTGCTCCCTCGGCACGTCACCTTCATCGCCAAGGCGCAATACTTCGAGGGCCGTGGTCTCAAGGGCCGCTTCGTGCGCTGGTTCTTGACCTCGCTCGGCCACGTGCCGGTTCAGCGCGGCGCTCAGCGCGGCGCCATGGGCGCGCTCGAGCAGGCCCTGGACGTACTGCGGCAGGGCGGCGCCTTCGGCATCTATCCCGAGGGCACCAGGTCCACAGACGGGCGTCTCTACCGCGGCCGCACCGGCATCGGCTGGCTGGTGCTGGCGTCGGGAGCGCAGGTGCTGCCGCTGGGCATCAGCGGCACCGACCGCATGCAGCCGATCGGTGCCCGGCTGCCCCGTATCAGGCCGCGTGCGACGGTACGGATCGGAAAGCCGATGGACTTCGCCCAATATCGAGACCTGCCGCCGGCGCGCGCCCGTCGGGCGATCACCGACGACGTCGTCTCGAGCATTCGGGAGCTGTCCGGCCAGGAGTACGCGGGCATCTACAACGAACGCGCCGACGCCGTGTAGACCCACCGCCCAGGTTCGTTCGCCGGCCTGATCGTTCACCGACCCCGCCGCCCCCGCAGACCTCGTCACCACCCGCTCGCCGCGCGGCTCGGCCGCACGAACCCGCGGCGGCGCCCTCGCGCCGCTCCACGTCCCCGGGCCGCCGATGCCCGGCGATGATGCCGCCGCCTTCGTACCACTTCGTCGAAAAACGCGGTAGCAAAGCGGCCGCGCCGCTCGCCCGCATGACCTCGGCATGCGTAGCGCGCCAGGCAACCTCGGCCGCGTACCCCACCGGGGCGGCGTGCGGCGGCCGAATGGGAACGATTGCCGCTTGCCTGATCACCACCGGCGAGTTGGGCGTCGCAGGCGATATTGTCGCGGCATGGCAGGCAGGACGGCCGTGGTCGCGAGCGCCGTGGCGGCGACCGTGGCCGCCGTGGCGACGACGCTGACCGGCTGTTCGAGCGGGTCGTCGGCGGCCCGCCCGGACGGTCCGCCAGGGGGCCGGGTGCCCGTCGGCACCGGTTACACCGCCGACCAGCTGGAACAGGCCCTGCTCACCGATATCGCCGGCTATCGGCAGGCGGCCCAGCCCGAATCGGGGGAGTACGGCGCGCTGCGCGCCATCCAGAATCTCGCCCGGCTGCAGCGGCAGGTCAAGCTGAACAAGCCGCGCTGCGCCGCCGCCACCCGCACCTTCGACACCTCTCCCGGCGTGCAGGCCGCACCGGCCGCGATCGCCACCTTCGAGAAGGGCTTCGGCCAGTACGCCACCGAGTCGCTGCTGACCGTCCCCGACGATCTCGCCGAACATCTGGTGCGGCTGCGCGTGCCGGCGGCCTGCCGCTCCTTCCAGTCCACGGTCGGCGACCGGTTGTCATCGCATCAGGTGGTCGAGGCGACCCGCGGCCGGCTCGGTGACGGCTCGCGCACCGTCGGCGTCGCCACCGTGACCGGATCCGCGCGGGTCAAGACCTGGTACGTCGTGCTGCGCTCACACGGATACCTCGCCACCGTCACGTTGTACGGGCCGAACGCCACCCGCGCCGAGGCCGAACAGATCGCGCGCCGGGCGCATGAGCGGGCGGAGCGAAATCTTCCCTGACCCGTTATCGCCGGCGCCCGGCGGCGGCGGTACGTTCCCCTTTCGGGCGGGGCACAATGACGGTGCCGCGGGCGCGCGGCCGGCGTCAGAGGCGACGAAGACGACGACGGCGCAGGCCCACGCCGCGGGCGCGTCGAGGCGGAGCGGGAGACAACGACATGGACGAGCGGGAGACGCGCCACGCGCGGAGCGCAACGAGCGTGCCGTGCGCGCCGAGCGGTGAGCGGCAGACGCCCAGCGTTGCGCCGGGGACGCCGAACGCTGAGCGGGGGACACGGTGATCGGCAGGCAGGGCAGAGTGACCGGCAAGATCGGCCCGGGCCTGGTCGGCGAGGTCATGATCTCAATTCGGGGCGGGGTCGAGGCGTTCTACGCGCATGCGGTCGATCCGAGAGATGAGATTCCACTCGGCGCCATCGTCGTGGTGATCGAGTATCACCCACCGAGAACCGTTTACGTCGCCCCAGCGTCTATATGACGCCCACAAGTACATAACAGGCAAGGAGGGGCGATGCCGGGTATTGCCACAATGGCGATTATCGCGGTCGCCGCGGGGGTCGGGCTTGTGATCATCTTCAAGATGATCTGGCGCGTCGCCGAACCCAACGAGGCACTGATCATCTCTGGGTTGGGGGCAAAGGCCCACAACCGTGACACCGCGGAAAGCCTTGGCTTCAAAATCGTGACCGGCAAGGGCGTGTCCGTCCTGCCGGGCTTCCAGACCTGCCGGCGGCTGTCCCTCGACACCAGGGCCTCAGACCTCGACGTCAACTGCGTGACCAGGCAGGGCATCAAGGTGCACGTTCGCGGCGTCGTCATCTACAAAGTGGGCGACGACTTCGCCTCGATCGCCAACGCCGCCCGGCGCTTCCTCGACCAGCAAAAGCTCATGGACGACAAGACCCATCAGCTGTTCGCCGGTCACCTTCGGTCGATCATCGGGCATCTCACCGTCGAAGACCTCATCCACAACCGCGAGGGCCTGACGAACGAGGTCCGCACCTCATCGGCCACCGAGATGGGCAAGCTTGGCCTGGTCGTCGACTCGCTGCAGATCCAAGAGATCGAAGACGACAGCGGTTACATTCAAAACCTCGGCCGGCCGCACGCGGCCGCGGTGGCCTCGGCCGCGCGGATCGCGGAAGCGGGTCGCAACCAAGAGGCGACCATGGCGGAACAGGCGGCGGAACGGCAGAACGCCGGCCAGATCCGCGACACGCAGATCAAGAAGGCTGAGTACCAAGGACAGGTCGACCAGGCCGCCGCCGAGGCCCGTCAGCAGGTCATCCTCATGGAGACCAAGAACGCCGAACTCGAGGCCGACAAGACCCAGCGGCGCCTGGAGTCCGAGATCCGCAAGCCCGCCGACGCGCGCGCGTACGAGCAGGTCACCTTGGCCCAGGCGGAGCGGCAGGAGCGCATCGCGCACGCCGAGGCCGCGGCCGCGGAGATCAGGCTCAAGGCCGAACAGCAGGCCGAGGCCACCAGGGTCATCGGCGAAGCGGAGGCCGCCGCGACGCGCACGAAGGGTCTGGCCAAGGCCGAGGCGATCAAGGCCAGGGCCGCCGCGCTCGCCGAGAACCAAGAGGCCGTCATCGCGCAGCAACTCGCCGAGAAGTGGCCGGAGATCGTCGAGGCCGGCGCCAAGGTGTTCGGCAACGTCGACAACATGGTCGTGCTCAACGGGGCCGACGGCCTCGAGGACATGCTGGCCAAGGCCCTCACCCTCGGCGGTACCGGCCTCGGCCTGGCCCGCACCCTGCTGTCCAGCATGAACGGCCAGCCGCCCATGACCACCGGGAACGGCGCCGCCGCCGCAACGGCGCCGGCAGTCGAGGTCGTCGATGCCGTGGTCGACGCCAAGACCGACTCGGCCGTGCCACCCAGGGGCGACACCTAGACCCCGACAGCGCGGAACGAACCGCGAGGTCACCTCCATCCGGAGCGTGATCTCGCGGTTCGCGTGTGTTAGGCGGCACATGGCCCACTAACGTTCAAGGTATGTCCGTGCCGCGGCTCGCCGTCACCGTCGACCTGGTTGTCCTCACCGTACGTGAGCAGCGGCTGTCCGCACTGGTGTGGCGCCGCGACCGGCAGCCGTACGAGAACTGCTGGTCGCTGCCCGGTGGCTTCATCCAGCTGGATGAGGATCTGCCCGTCGCGGCGGCACGGCTGATGGCCGAGCGGGCGGGGCTTGCCGACGTGCGGATCCATCTCGAGCAGCTCGCAACGTACGGTTATCCCGATCGCGACCCCAGGCAGCGGGTGGTGAGCGTCGCCTACCTCGGCCTGGCGCCGGACCTGCCGGCGTCCAGCCGCGCGCAGGTGCTCTGGCAGGCCGTCGAGATCCTCACCGAGGCGGACCGCGCGGCCTTCGACCATCGGCGCATCCTGCTCGACGGCATTGAGCGCGCCCGCGCCAAGCTCGAATACAGTCCGCTGGCCGCCGCCTTCTGCCCGCCCGAGTTCACCGTCGCCGAGCTGCGGCGGGTCTATGAGATCGTCTGGGGCACGCCGCTCGATCCGCGCAACTTCCATCGCAAGGTCACCGGCGCCGACCGCTTCCTCGTCCCGACCGACCGGACGACCACGCGCGACGGCGGCCGGCCGGCCCGCCTCTACCGCCGCGGCGCCGCCGAGACACTGCACCCCCCGATGCTCCGTCCCCGCCCTCTGAGCCGACGCGAGTCCGTCCCCGCCCCCTGAGCGAAGGCGGCTCCGCCCCGCCCGTGCGGGACCGCGCCGGAAAGCATCGGTGGGGTTTGCTCGTAAGGTTGGGGAGACGAGTAGGTATCTGCTGGGAGGACGACAGTGTCCGATGCCAACACCCCACGTTTCCGCTCGGTGCTCGACCGGTTCGTCGCCTACCGGCCGGGCAAGACCGTGGTGTCCCCCGAGGGCAAGTCGTACAAGCTGTCGTCGAACGAGTCGCCGTTCGGGCCGCTGCCGTCAGTGGTCGACGCGATCACCGCGGCCGGCGGCCAGGTCAACCGCTATCCCGACAACGGCTGTACGGCGCTGATCGAGGCCATCGCGGCCAGGCACGGCGTGTCGTCCGATCACATCGCGGTCGGCTGCGGCTCGGTCGCGGTCTCCCAGATGCTGCTCGAAGCGGTCGGCGAACCGGGCGTCGAGGTGATCTACGCCTGGCGTTCGTTCGAGGCCTATCCGCTGCTCGCCGATCTGGCCGGCGTCACGTCCGTGCGGGTCCCGCTGAGCGACGAACGCCACGACCTGGCCGCGATGGCCGACGCGATCACCGAGCGCACAAGGCTGATCTTCATCTGCAACCCCAACAACCCGACGGGCACGGTCGTTGGCGAACGTGAGCTTGAGGCCTTCCTCGACCGGGTGCCGGCCGACTGTCTCGTCGTGCTCGACGAGGCTTACCGCGAGTACGTACGCGACGACGCCGTGCCCGACGGGCTCGCGCTGCGCGCCGACCGGCCGAACGTGGCGGTGCTGCGCACGTTCTCCAAGGCCTACGGGCTGGCCGGGCTGCGGACCGGGTTCATGGTTGCCCATCCTGTGGTGGCCGATGCGGTGCGCAAGACCTACCTGCCGTTCAGCGTCAACACGGTCGCGCAGGCGGCGGCGATCGCCTCGCTGCGCGCCGAGGACGAGTTGTTCGAGCGCGTCGAAAGCACGGTCAAAGAACGCGACCGGGTCGTGGGCGCGCTGCACGGCCAGGGGTGGACGTTGCCGCCGAGCGAGGCGAACTTCGTCTGGCTGCGGCTGGGCGAGGCGACGATGGACTTCACCGCCGCGTGTGCCGACGCGGGCGTGAGCGTCCGGCCGTTCGCCGGCGAGGGAGCCCGGATCTCCATCGGCTTGACCGAGGAGAACGACGCCATGCTCGCCGTAACCGCCGCCTACCGCTCCCGTAACTGACGCCGTCCCCGGCGGCGCGCCCGCCGCCGTCAGTGCGGCGGTACGCCCCGCCTTGGTCCGCATCCCCGCCCACGTCGCCGGCCATGCCATCGGCGTGACCGTCCGCCGCGCCGTCCGCGCCGTCCGCGCCGTCCGCGCCGTCCGTGGCGAGCGCGGCGGGCTCGGCGCCGGCCGGGAGCGGGGCGGGCCCACGACCGCGACGCTCGGTGGAGACGACGAGGCCGACGCCGACCAGGATGATGGCCCCGCCGACGGCGGTCGCCCAGGTCACCTGCTCGTCGAGGATCGCGGCGCCGAGCAGGACCGCGACGGTCGGGTTGACGTAGGCGTAGGTGCCGACGAGCGAGATCGGCGCGTTGCCGAGCAGCCAGACGTACGAGGTGAAGGCCAGCAGCGAGCCGAAGAGGACCAGGTAGCCCAGCGCGACCCACGAGCGCGTGGAGTACGCATCGACTCGCAGCGTCTCACCCCTGGCCAGGCCGAGCACGATGAGCGCGAGACCGCCCGCAAGCATCTCGTACACAGTGGCGACGAAGGGGTTGGCCGGCATGCGCAGCCGGCCGGACATGAACGAGCCCGTCGCCCACGCACACGCGCCTCCCAGCACGAAGACGATGCCGAAGACGCTCCCGGTGGTCGACCCGCCGCGGGTGAGGGACAGCAGCGAAAGGCCGCCGAAGCCGATGGCGACGCCGGCGATGGTGGTCCAGTGCGGCCGGTCGCCCGCCAGGCGCCGGAACACCACGAGCCACAGCGGCACGGACGCGATGAGCAGGGCGGTAAGACCGGATGAGATGTGCTGCTCGGCGATGCTGACCCCGCCATTGCCGAACGTCAGCAGCAGGATCCCCACGAGCACGGCCGAGCCGAGCTCACGCCGCCGCAGCCGAAGGACCGACGGCCCGTACCGGATCGCCAGCACCACGCCGAGCACGAGCCCCGCCGCGATGAAGCGCATGGCACCGCCGAGCAGCGGCGGCATCGTCTCGATGACGATGCGAATCCCCAGGTAGGTGGACCCCCAGACGACGTAGACCACCCCGAGCGCGGCCCAGATGAACGGCATCAGTGATCTAGTGTCAGGAGTCGATGGGTTCATGACTCCTGACACTAGGGCAACGATCCGACATTCCGGTAACGGATATTCGATCCTTCCCCGACCGCTGCCCGGGGCGTAAATCAGGAGGCCTTAGAGCCCCGCTAGACCGCGTCGAGCAGCGGAACGCCGGCCTCGGCGCTCGACTGCGACGCCGGAGATGACGACGGATCGCTTCCCGACGGCGGGCTCTCAGTGACGGGAGGGCTGGTTGTCTCGCCGCCAGGAGTGGGATCGGTGCCCGTGCCGCCCCCCGGGTCCGTGCCCGTACCGCCGCCGGGGTCCGTGCCGGTGCCGCCGCCGGGATCGGTGCCGGGGTCGGTGCCGGTGCCGCCGCCGGGGTCGGTACCCGTGCCGCCCCCGCTTGGCGGCGTCGTGGTGCCCGAGCCGCCTCCCGGGGTGTCGCCGCCCGCCGCGGGTCCGCTCCCGCCCCCGCCGATCGGCGTGGAGTTGCCCACCGGCGTCGTGGGCAGCGAGCCCGGCGGCCCGGGCGTCCAGCCGCCGGACGGCAGCCCGCCCGGCATCTGCCACGTCGGCTTGGGCGACGGCCGCGCCGCCGACCCGATGTCCTCGTTCTCGGCCAGTGGCCGCGGCGTCGACATCGGCGCCGCGATCGGGTTGGGTACGTGGATCTTGCCGCTGGCGGCGAGCGCGGCGACGCCTGCGCCGGCCATGATGATGACCATGCCGGCGCCCGCGGCCGCGAGCGTCTTGGCCTTGTCCTTGCCCAAGCGGGTGAGCCCGAGCGCTGCGGCGATCCGGCTCGGCGGCTCGGCGAATGGGAATAGCGAGGCGAGCCCGGCCGCCATTTCGGCGATCCGGCTCCGGCCGCGAATTTCCCATTTCGGGCCATAAGCCGCGTCGGCGGCCTCTTCGACCTCCTCGAGGAACCGCGCCGCGCTCTGCGGCCGATCCAGCGGGTCCTTGGCCAGGCCGTGCGCGAACATCGCCCACAGCGGCTCGGGAACCTCGTTGATGGGGATCGGGGCGCTCTCGTGCGCCTGTGCGAGCAGCGCCGCGGTCTCGCGCTCGTACGGCGGCCGGCCGGTGATGCACTCATAGAACACCGCCGTGGCCGCGTACACGTCGCCGGCCGGCGTCGCCGGCTCCCCGGCCCACTGCTCCGGCGCCGAGTAGGCGGGCGTGCCCGACACTGCCGCCGCCGCTTGCCCGGCCGGCAGGGCGATGCCGAAGTCGGCGAGCTTGCTGTCGCCGTGGCCGTCGATGAGGACGTTGGCCGGCTTGTAGTCGCGGTGGACGACGCCGCCCGCGTGCGCGGCGGCCAGCCCGAGCAGCGACCCCTTGAGCACCGCGAGCGCGGCCTCCGGTCCGGTCGGCCCTTCCCGGCGCAGCAGGTCACGCAGATTGATGCCGTCGACCAACTCCATGATGATCGCTGCGGCGCCGCTCGTTTCCACGTACTCGTAGAGCCTGACGAGATGCGGGTCGCGGATCCCGGCCAGGATCCGGGCCTCGATTCGAAACCTCGTCAGAAAGGCCTGGTCGGAACGCAGCCGGTCGGACAGGTATTTGATCGCGACCGGAACCCCCGATGTGTCGTGGACGGCGAGCACCACCCGCCCCCCGTTTCCCACCCCTAGCTGCCGCAAGGGCGTGTAGCCAGGAACTGCCCATTCGTCGTCCACGCCGCATTCCTCTCCCCGTGCACGGACCGCGACCAATCGCAGGCACTGTGATGGTAAGACGCTCGGAGTGTGAGGCGAGATGCCGATTTCGTAGGGAATTACTGCTTTGGCGCTAGTTGGCCAGTTCTGGTCACGACCTGCAGAGATAGTCGAACGAGGCGGACGCGCGGCGGGTTTCGCCCGGGGACAGCAGCTCCAAGGTGGCCACGGCGTGCAACCTGCCCTGCCCCGTCACCCTCCAGTGCAACGGCACCGTCACCTCGCGCCGGTCCCGGTCCGCGGTGGCCGACAGCACCCCGGTCTCGGTCCCGTCGCTGCGCCGCCAGCGGTAGGCGATCTCGCCGCGTTCGCCGTTCGTGGTGAGCACCCCGACGACGTCGACGGTCGTGTCGCAGCGCTGCGTCGCCTGCGGCGCCAGCACCTTGAGCGCGGAGATCTCGAGGCCGGAGCCCTGACCGCGCAGCAGCAGCCACCCCACCACCCCC
>CALAED010000163.1 GCA_937891035.1 uncultured Thermomonosporaceae bacterium
CGCCGATCAACGGTGCCAGCCCGGCGGGCTCGCCGGACGATACGCCGGACAGATCGACGATCATCGGGACCGTCGTGCGATGGACGGCGATGAGCAGTCGTTCGCGAAGGGATGCCGCCGTGGCGGGCTCGAGGTCTCCCTGGACGGCGACGATGGTGTGGGTGGGAAACCGATGGGTGGACAGCCGCACGCGGCCGGGGACGCTGGTGAGGCGCATGATGGATCTCCGATCCAAAAAGTAGAGCGGCGCCGCGGGCGGTCCTCGGCGGAGGGGTGTGAGTGCGGGCGCGGTCCGATCGTGGTTCCCGTCCGGCCCGATGGGACGGGCGGTGAGGACGGGCGGTGGTGCGGCGCCCGTGCGTCCAGACCTGTTTTCGGTCTCGCACGAGGGCATGTGCTAGATGAACTCCGGGACGACGCCGACTCGGCCGCCAACGCGCGAAAGATCCTGGACTGTCTGCCTGCGACTATACGCCATCGACCGGGACCGCCTCCGACCTTATGATCCCGCGGCCGCCCGGCTCAATTGGCTGATACGCTGCCGGACACGGTTGTCGTCAAAGTTTTGCGAACGTGCAGACGCCCGCGGAGTTCTGACAGCGGGCGTTTCGCTTTTTCGGGGCTCCCTCGCGGGCGGACGGCCAACAGCCGGAGCCGGGCCCGCGCGATCCGCGCGGATTTGGCGTACATCCGAACGACTCGTGCCGTGAAGGAGACAGCAGATGAGCACTGGAACCGTGAAGTGGTTCAACGCAGAAAAGGGCTTCGGCTTCATCACCCCCGATGACGGCACCGCCGACATCTTCGTCCATCACTCGGCGATCGACATGGACGGATACCGCAGCCTGGAAGAGAACCAGAAGGTGGAATACACCGCCAGCCGCGGCCCCAAGGGGCCGCAGGCAGACCAGGTCCGCGCGCTCTGACGCAAGCCTGGCGGAAACCGCCGAAGGCAGGCCCCGGCAGGCCCGGCACCTGGACGGGCCTGCCGGGGCGGACCGCTGTGCCGGCACTCGAATGGCGAGCCGATCTTCGGCGTCGCGACGCCGGCTCGGCGGCCGTACGTGCGGCCCGTCATGTGAGCGGGCGTCCCGGTCCGGGCACACTGGCTCCATTCCCAGCGTCCACGTAGCCGAGACCGGGAGGACAAGCATGGAGGAGGACAACGCGGCCAGGCTGGCGGTGCTCATCGACGCGGACAACACCCAGCCCGCGATCACCGAGGGGCTGCTGGCGGAGGTCGCCAAGTACGGGACCGCCCACGTCAAGCGGGCCTACGGCGACTGGACCGGCACGAGCCTCAAGGGCTGGAAGGACCAGTTGCTCACTCAGTCGATTCAACCGGTTCAGCAGTTCGCCTATACGAGCGGGAAGAACGCCACCGACGCCGCGATGGTCATCGACGCGATGGACCTGCTGTATTCGGACCGCTTCGACGGGTTTTGCATCGTCAGCAGCGACAGCGATTTCACCCGATTGGCCGCGCGCATCCGCGAGTCCGGCCTGACCGTGTACGGGTTCGGCGAACGTAAGACGCCCAAACCGTTCGTGGCGGCGTGCGACAAGTTCATCTACATCGAGAACCTCATCTTCCCCCACAGCGCCGCCGCACCCGCCGGCGCGGTGCCCCAGCCGACCCCGCGCACCTCGGCGACGAAGCTCAAGCGCGACACCGCCCTGATCAATCAGCTTCGCAACGCCGTTGAGGCCGACTCCGACGATGACGGCTGGGCCGCCCTCGCGCACGTCGGCCACATCATCACCAAGCAGCGCCCCGACTTCGACTCCCGCAACTACGGCTACAACAAGCTCAGCGACCTGATGGCCGCGACGACATTGTTCGAGCTCGACCGCCGCAGCCCCGGCGACGGCAAACCCGGCATCATCTACGCCCGCGACAAACGTCAGCGTAAATGACAGCGCCGCGGCGGCGATCCGCCCAAATACCCCTCATCCCCTGAAGCTCCTTAATCTCCCGAATCTCCCGCGATCAGCCGGGTCGCGACCGGCCTAGATCGCCATACCGGGTGAGCCCAGGTTCGACTCCATGATGAGGGCTTCTATCAGCGTGCATGAATCGGCTTCCGTCAGCGCCGCCGCGGAAATGCGGTCGAACTTGGCGCGGCAGCGGCGGACCTGCTCGACGTCCTCAATGTAAATTCCGCCCGCCACGTTTTTTATGAAGACGACGTCCAGGGCGATCTGGCTGGCGAAGGACAGGATGACGAACGACCCTTCCATGCCGGGGAAGTCGTCCTGGATGGTCGGCGCGACCTGAAGGTGCACGTGCGGCCGTTCGGCCGCCTCGAGCAAGGCGGCCAGTTGCCGTCGCATAGCGTCCGGTCCGCCCACCGGCCGGCGCAGCGCCGACTCATCGATGACGGCGCGAAGCGTCGGGGCGGATTGGCGGGTCAACACCGTACGGCGGGCCATCCGCGCCTGCAATCTGCGCAATTGGATGTCCTCGCCCGCCTCCGGGTTGTTGAGCCGGATCATCGCAAAGGCGTAGTCGTCGGTCTGCAGCAGGCTCGGGATCTCCTGGATCTGCCAGGAACGAATCTCGACCGCGTCGTCCTCGAGCTCGGCGTACGACGATGGCAGCACGTCGTCGTAGGCGGTCCACCAGCCGCGTTTGCGCACGTCGCGCGAGAGCTGGATCAGGGCGGCCTTGTACGCATCGGGCGCGCCGTACAGCTCTAACATCGCGGCGACGTCGGTTGGGGCCGGCGCCGTTCGAGCCGTCTCGAACTTCACCAGCTTCGGCCGGCTCCAGCCGAGGGCCGCGGCGGCGCGTTCGGGGGAAAGCTCGGCATTCTCGCGGAGCCGGCGCAGCTCGGCGGCGAGGCGGCGATGCCGTACGGTGGGACTGTTGTCGGACGACATGGCGATTCCCGGATGGTAGGCGGTCCGCCAAGGCGGGGGCGGGGCACGTCCGGGAAAATTATGCCACGCCGCGGAATAGCGGAACATGTTCGACCGCTCTGGAACATATTCCGATTGGCGAGAACAGCCACCACAAGGGCGCTGCGCCATCTACAGCAAGGCTAATCAGCTGTTGCAGCTTCAGTCAGTTCACAGGCTCATCAGGGCATCGGCAAATGCCATCCGGATAAGCCTTGCAACCATGTTGTTATTGGTTATTATCCGAACCAAACTCCACAAGAAAACCCTGATTGATCATCAGTCGCCCGGGCGGGCGCGGGGGTGTCTGGCGTTTACGTGCCAATCTCCGCTCGGCAACGGCCGAGGAGGCGACATGACCAGAGCGGCGGCCGGCAACGCAGGGGCGAGGGCAGAGGCAAGAGCAATGGCCATGGGGTTGGCCAAGGGCCTGGGCAAAGTGACCGGGTGGCCATGGTCGAGCGGATCACGGGTGGGGTCACCGGTGGCCGTCCTGGCCGCGGCCACGCTGCTGCTCGCCGCCTGCGGCACCGACGAAAATCTGCCGGCCGCGGACAGCGCCATGGTCGGCGGCTGCCCGTCCGGCAAGGATCTGAACGGCGCCGGCGCGAGTTCGATCAAACTCGCCATCGCCGACTGGACGGCCGCGTATCAGGGCCAGTGCCCCGACATCGGGATCAACTACGACGCCCAGGGGTCGGGTAACGGCCGCATGCAGTTCATCCAAAAGCAGGTCCCGTTCGCCGGCTCCGACGTACCGCTGCCAAGCGCGCAGCGCGGGCCGGCGCAGCAACGTTGCGCACCCGGCCAGGCGATCAACCTGCCCATGGCCATCGTGCCCATCGCGATCGTCTATCACCTGCAGGGCGTGGCCAAGCTCACCCTCACCCCCTCGCTCGTGGCGAAAATCTTCAACGGCAAGATCAAGCAGTGGAACGATCCGGCGCTCGTCGCCGCGAATCCCGGCGTGTCGCTGCCGAACAAGACCATCACGCCGGTGCACCGGTCGGCCGATTCCGGCACCTCGGAGAACCTCACCCGATTCCTGGCGGGCCAGGCCAAGTCCGACTGGCCGTACCCGCCGTCGCAGGCGTGGCCGAACAACGTCGGGCCGGGCGCCGCCGTCTCGACGAACATGGTGCTGCTGGTCAAGCAGACCGACGGCGCCATCGGCTACGTCGACAACCCGGACGCGACAAGCAACAAGCTGCCCATCGCGGCGATCGACGTCGGAGCCGGCCCGGTGGCTATCGGCTCCGCGTCGATCGGCAAGGTCATCGCGGCCAGCGAGGTCGACCAGAACGGCCTGGACATCACGGTGGATGTCGCCTATGGGCTCAAAGCGCCCGGCGCGTACCCGGCGCTGATGGTCACCTACCTGATCACTTGCAGCCGGGGCCTGCCGGCCGACCAGGCCGGACTGGTCAAATCCTTCATCACCCTCACGGCCGGCGACCAAGGCCAGGCACTCATCGCCAAGGCCGGCTACATCCCGTTGCCGACCTCGCTGCGCGGACAGGTCCAGGCCGCGGTGGCCCGGCTCGACGGCGTGTGATCGCCGATGACCTCCCTCACCGCGCGGGTCCGCTCGCAAAGACACAAACAAAGACAAGGCCGAGGATCCGGCAAAGGCCAAGGATCAGGCCGAGGGCAAGGCCCCCGGCCGAGCGGTGCGATCCCGCCGCTGGCCAGAGCCCGCGGCCGCCTCGGCGACCGGGTGTTCCGTCTGATGACCGCGGCCGCGTCGGGCGTCGTGCTGCTCACCATGGCGGCCATCACGGTGTTCTTAATCTACCGTGCGGTACCGGCCCTGCGCGGCAACGCCGCGAATTTCTTCACCGAGCAGCGCTGGGACGCCGACGGCACGCCACCCCGGTTCGGCATTGCCGCCGCGTTCTACTTCACCGTCCTCACCTCGGCCATCGCGATCGTCCTTGCGGTGCCTGTCGCGGTCGGCGTGGCGCTGTTCATCAACTACTACGCGCCACGCCGGCTCAGCTCGGGGCTCGGGTACATGGTCGAACTGCTCGCCGCCGTGCCCTCCATCGTGTACGGCCTGTGGGGGTTCACCTTCCTCGCCCCACATCTGACCGGGCTGGTCAGCTGGCTCGACCGATGGTTCGGCTGGACCATCGTCCTGCGCTACCGGCCGGAGAGCGCACCGAACAACTACTCGCCGCTCACCGCGGGCATCGTGCTGGCGATCATGATCTTGCCGATCATCTGCTCGATCTCCCGAGAGGTCTTCCAGCGGGTCCCGCGCGAACAGATCGAGGCGGCGCAGGCGCTCGGCGCCTACCGGTGGGAGACGATCCGCATGGCGGTCCTCCCGCTCGGCCGGGCCGGCGTGATCTCGGCGTCGATCCTTGGCCTCGGCCGGGCGCTCGGCGAGACGCTCGCCGTCACCATGCTGCTGTCCACGGCGTTCGCCATCAACATCCACTTCACCGAGACCGGCGGCGTCACGTTCGCGTCGATCATCGCCCTGAAGTACGGCGAGGCCGGTCCCACCGGCACCGGCGCGCTGATCGCCGCCGGTCTGTGCCTGTTCCTCCTCACCCTGGCGGTCAACTTCGCCGCCAACGTGATCGTCCGCCGGAACAAGGTGGCCTGAAGAGATGACCGTCACGCAACTGGTCCGCCGCCCGCGCGGGTCCTCATCCGACGGCCGCGGGCTGCTCGCCCGTGGCCTGGGCAGGTACGTTCCGTACGCCACCGCGGCCGTTGTGCTCGCGCTGGTCGCGCTGCTGTTCGCCGGCACCGATCTGAACGGCATGCCGAGCTTCGTCGCGATCGCCGGCCTCGGGTACGTGCTGGCGCAGACCGTGTTGAGCGTGGTCATCGAGGGTCGCCGTCGTGCGGTCGACCGGCTCGTCACCGCGCTGGTCTACGCCGCGTTCATGGCCGCCGCCCTGCCTTTGCTGCTCATCTGTTGGTACACGATCCAGCGGGGCATCGCGATGGTCGACCTGACCTTCCTCACCCACTCGATGTTCCGGGTCAACCCACAAGAGCACGGCGGCGGGATCTACCACGCGATCGTCGGCACCTTGATCCAGGTGGCGTTGGCCAGCGTGCTGGCCGCGCCGCTGGGCATCCTCACCGCGATCTACCTGGTCGAGTACGGCATGGGGCGGCGGTTCGCCCGGGTCGTGAACCTCTTCGTCGACGTGATGACCGGCGTGCCCTCGATCGTCGTCGGGTTGTTCATCTTCACCGCCTGGATCCTGGTGCTCGGCTTCAACAAGTCGGGGCTCGCCGGGGCGCTCGCACTGGCCATCGTCATGCTGCCGCTGGTGATCCGCTCGGCCGAACAGATGCTCAGGCTCGTCCCCGACGACCTGCGGGAGGCCGCGTACGCGCTGGGCGCCCCCAAATGGCGCACGATCACGAGCGTGGTCCTGCCCACCGCACTGGGCGGCGTCGTGACCGGCGTGATGCTCGCCGTCGCCCGGATCGCCGGGGAGACCGCACCGCTCCTGCTGCTCGTCGGCATCAATCAGCGGATCGAGTTCAACCCGTTCGCCGGCCAGGAGGCGCAGCGCCCGCAGGAGTCATTGCCGACCCTCATCTTCGAGCAGTTCGGCGTCGCCGCCGGCAACACCGACGCGCCGCCCTTCCAGCGCGCCTGGAGCGCCGCCCTTGTCCTGATCATCCTCATCGGCCTGCTCAGCCTCATGGCCCGGCTCGTCGCACGCTTCGCCCGCACCGCCAGATAGGCGCAAGGGCGGCGGTGACGAGGACGGACCCGCGGCGTGGCCGGGTCAGCCCACGCCGAGGAGCGTGTGCGCTCGGCCGCGGTCCCGGCGAAAGTCCGCGGTCGTGCCGCGGTGGACGATCCGTCCCTTCTGCATCACCGCCACCTCGTCGGCGAGCCGAAAGGCGAGGTGCAGATCCTGTTCGACCAGCACGGCGGTGATGCCCTCGCCGCGCAGCGTTTCGAGTAGTTCGGCGACCTGATCGACGACCGTGGGCGCGAGTCCATCCGATGGCTCGTCCAGCAGCAGGAGCCGCGGGTTTTGCAGCAGGGCCCGGCCGATGGCCAGCATCTGCTGCTCGCCGCCGGACAACTGGTCGCCGCGATGGGTGCGGCGTTCGGCGAGGCGGGGCATGAGCTCATAGATCCGTGTCGCCGTCCAGGCATTGGGCGCCTGGGCTCCCGCCGGGCGCCTGGCGGCGATGCGCAGATTTTCCTCGACCGTCAGTGGGGCGAACACGCGTCGGCCCTGTGGCACGATCGCCACGCCGTTGCGGGCGACGATGTGGGCGGGGGCTCCGGCGAGCTCGTCGCCGCCGATGCGGATGCTGCCGGCGTACGGCTTGAGCATCCCCATCACGGCGTGCACGAACGTGGTCTTGCCGGCGCCGTTGCGGCCGAGCAGCGCCACGAGCGTACCGGCCGGGACGGTGAAGTCGACGCCGTCGAGTACCGTGGTGCCCGCGTACCCGCCGCGCAGGCCCCGCACGGTGAGCAGATCCGTCATTGGGGCTCCCCGGCGTCGATGAAAAGGTCTTCGGTCTTGGCCGAGCCGAGGTAGGCGCGCCGCACCGCCTCATCGGCGCGGATCCGCGGCGGCGTCCCGGAGGCCAGGACCCGGCCCAGATGCAGCACGGTGACGCGGTCGGCGAGGCGGAACACGACGTCCAGGTCGTGTTCGACGATGAGAATGGTCAGGGTCTGCGGGAGCCGTTGCACCAGCGCCACGAACCGTTCCGTCTCGGCGGCCGACATTCCAGCGGTGGGTTCGTCGAACATGACCAGCTCGGGCCCGGCGGCGAGCACCATCGCGACCTCGAGTTGCCGCCGCTCACCGTGGGAGAGGGCGACCGCCTTGTCGTACTGCCGGCCGGCCAGCCCCACGGTGTCCAGATGCCGCCGGGCCGCCGCCTGAGTGGCTCGGAAGCGACGGGCGGGCCGGTCGAACCGGTAGGCAACCCGGTGGGCGCGTTGCACGGCGAGTGCGACGTTGTCCAGGACGGAGCAGTCAAGGAACAGGCTGGCGTGCTGGTAGGTGC
The DNA here is from genome assembly GCA_937891035.1 of uncultured Thermomonosporaceae bacterium. Lineage (GTDB taxonomy): Bacteria > Actinomycetota > Actinomycetes > Streptosporangiales > Streptosporangiaceae > CALAED01. The sequence goes on from CALAED010000163.1 coordinate 7,918, forward strand.
GTACCATTCCGCGCCGTACCCGTTCTGACTCGGGCAGGTCCGTCACGTCCTGCCCGCTGAACACGACCCGCCCCGCCGAGGCGCGCAGCGTACCCGCGACCGTCGCGAACAGCGTTGACTTGCCGGCGCCGTTGGGCCCGATGAGGGCGTGCCGCTCGCCCGGCACGACGGACAGGTCCACCTGGTCGACGGCGGTGAGCGAACCGTAGGAGCGGGTGAGCCGGCGCAGCTCCAAGATGGGGGTCGTCGCTGAGATGGGGGTCGTCGCCGAGGTCATGACGGGATCTCCGTACGGGTCCTTGGATGTCGGCGCGCGCCGACGAGACCGGCCACCCCGCGCGGCATCAAGAAGACAACGGCGATGAACACCAGGCCCAGCAGCAGCGGACCGTGCCCGCCGAGGGACGCGGACAGGTTGTCGCGGACGATGAGCACCAAGGCGGCGCCCAGGCAGGGACCCCACAAGCTGCCGGCTCCGCCGATGACGACGCTGAGCAGGGCGAGCGCGGCGACCTCGAACCCAAGATCCCCGGGCGAGACGAACCGGGCTTGCGCCGCCCACAGCGCACCCCCCACGCCGGCGACGGCACCGGCCAGGCAGAACACGCCGTACCTCGCCGCCGCGGTGCGGTAGCCGAGCGCCCGCATCCGCGGCTCGTTGTCGCGGATCCCGCGCAGCGTACGACCGTAGGGGGATCGGGCGACCAGGGTCACCGCGGCGAACACGGCGATCGCGACGGCCAGCACCCACCAGTAGACGAACCCGGCGGCCAGCAGCGGCGGACTGCCGAACAACCTGATCGGCGGCATTCCGGACAGGCCGTTGCTGGCGCCCAGCGCCGACCAGGTGTCGGCGACCTGGTGCACCGACTCGCCGATGGCGAGGGTGAGCATGAAGAAAACGATCCCGCGGGCGCGGACGGCGATCCAGCCGGTGACGGCGGCGGCGATCAATCCCGCGACGCAGGCCGCGATCACCTGCGCCGCCGCGTCCGCGGTGACGTGGATGCCGACCAGCGCGGCGGTGTAGGCGCCGACGCCGAAGTAGGCCGCCTGCCCTAGGGTGGGCAGCCCGGTGACTCCGGTCAGCAGGTCGACGCTGAGCACCAGGACCGCGAAGGCCAAGATCCTGGTCGCGGTGGTCACCGGATAGGGGCCGAGGACCAGCGGGGCGGCCACTAGCAGCGCGGCGGCCCCGGCGGCGACGAGCAGGGGGGCGTGGGAGACGGGGCGGTCGGCGAGATCGCGCCGGCCACCGTCCCCGCCGCCGGGTGCGGTGTCCGACGCGGGTCCGGGTGCCTCGTGGCGTTCCGTGCCCGAGCGGGCCTGGCCTGCCGTCATACCCGCACCGCCGTCCCGGCCGCGGGGAGCAGGCCGGCCGGGCGCAACAGCAGCACCAGCGCCATCGCCGCGAAGATGAGAAACGACGCGTACTCCGGCACCAGCGCGGCGCCGACCGCCTGTACTTGCCCGATCACGAGGGCGCCGAGCAGCGCGCCGCGGACCGAACCCAGCCCCCCGATGACCACGACGACCAGCGCGAGCAGCAGCACCCGTTCATCCAACCCTGGCTGGGCGCCGAGGATCGGCCCGGCCAGCACCCCGGCCACGGCGGCCAGCGCCGCCCCCGCCCCGAACACCCCCACCAGGACGCGGCCGGTGTTGATGCCCAGCGCCGAGACCATGGGGCGGTCGGCGACGGTGGCGCGGATCACCGAGCCAAGTTGGCTGCGCTCCACCAGAACGTAGACGGCCACCGCCAACACCATCCCGAACCCGATCACCAGCAGCCGGTAGACCGGGTAGGTCTCCCCGGCCACCGTGACGCTGCCGGCCACGGCGGCGGGGGCCGCGATGGAGTGCACCTCGTTGCCGAACGCCACGGACAGCAGTTCGGCGACCGTGAGGGCGACCCCGAGCGTGAGCAGCGCCTGATCGAGATGGTGCGGAATCGCGCGGGTCAGCGCCGCCAGCCCGCCGCCGAGCACCGCTCCGGCCGCGGCGGCGGCAAGCACCGCCAGGACGAAGACCGCCAGTCCTCCGCCGTCGGCGACGAGCGCCACGGCGACGTACGCGCCGACCAGGTAGACCGCACCGTGCGCCAGGTTGAGTACATCCATCATGCCGAACACCAGGGACAGGCCCAACGCGATCGCGAACAGCAAAGAACCCATCGCCAGCCCGTTGAGCATGCTCACCAGGTAGGTAGCCATCCTGGTCCGCTCCCGCTCCCGCTCCCGTCCCGCTCCCGCTCTCAGCCCAGCTCGCCGGTGATCGCGTTGACGAAGGTGCCGCCGCTCGACTTGACCTCGCGGAGGTAGTACTGCTGGCGCACGTTGTGGTCGGCGCCGAAGCTCCATTGGCCCCGCGGGCTGTCGATCGGCCCGATGCCGTTCAGCGCCTTGACCAATTCCGGGGCGCTGGTGTCGGACGCCTTGGCCAGCGCCTTGTCCAGCACGGCGGCGGCGTCGTAGGCCTGCACGGAGAAGACGGTCGGCGGCTTGCCGACCTTCGCGCGGTAGGCGGCGACGAATTCCTTGTTCCGGGGGTTGTCCAGTTCGGTGGAGTAGTGCAGGGACGTCTTCACCTTGATCGCGTCCCGGCCTTGTGCGTCCAGTACCCCGCCCTCGGTGAGGAAGCCGGGCCCGTACAGAGGTGTCTTACCGGCGAGGCCGAACTCCTTGTACTGCTTGACGAAGCCCACCGCTTCGGCTCCGCTGTAGAAACTCCAGACGGCCTTGGCGCCCGAACCGCGAATCGTCGAAAGATACGGCTGGAAATCCTGGGTCGTGCCGAATGGAGTGAATTTCTCGCCCGCCACCTCTCCGCCGGCCGCCTCGAAGCTCTTGCGGAACCCGGCGACCATCTCCTTGCCCGCCGCATAGTCAGGAGCGATGAGGTAGACCTTGCCCTTGACCTCCTTGGCGACCTCCGGTCCCAAGGTCGCCGCGACCGCGCCGTTGCTGAAGCTGGTGCGCCAGATGTAGTCGGACTTACGGGCACCCGTGATGGCGTCGGCGCCGGCGTTGGCGATCACCAGCAGCTTCTTGGACTCGTCGAAGAAGTCGCGCAGACCCAGCGCCGTGGCGGAGTTCACCACCCCCACCACCACGGTGGCCTGATCCTGAGTCACCAGCTTCTGTCCCGCCGGCACGCCGGTCTGCGGTCCGCCGCCCTCGTCCGCCGTCACCACCTTGATGGTGCGCCCGCCGAGCTTGCCGCCATGCTGATCGAGGTAGAGCTGGAAGCCGGCGCGCATCTCCTGGCCAAGCGGCGCGTACACGCCCGACAGGGGCAGCAGCAGCCCGACCTTGACGTCGCCGCCGGACTGGCCGCCGCCAGACTGATTCAAGCTTGAGCCCCCGCAACCGGCCAAGGCGAGGGCGGCCGCGGTGAGCACGGTGACCGCCCGGGTGGGGCGTGGCAGGCGTGAGAGGGCGGAGAGAATACCCATGAGCCACTCCTTGGGGATTGATCGCCGCCGACGTGATCTGCCAGCTAGCTGCGGACAGACTCTACGTTCTTCAGTAGAGCCGTCAAGAGTTTGTAATGGCTAACCGGCCTGGATGACGCATGGTTAAGGCCATGAACCCACGCTGGGAAAACGCTATCGCCCGCTCGGCGCCGCGATGACTCCGATGTCGCCTTACGGCGGCGCGACGCCGACAACGGACAAAGCTTTTATAAGGGAGAACGGCCCATAGCGCTTTCATGGTCGGCATGTCGTGTGCCGTGCCGCGTTACGATCGACAACCGTAGGGAGTGTCACACATACCCCCCGGCTGAATGGACCGGGTGAGCTGATGAACGCCTGCGGGTGGACGGCAACGCAATCCGGCCATGCGCGCTGCGTTCAGCTGCCGGTTCGCGTCCGCGCTGCGCTACGGCGCAGCCAGAGCAGACCGATCATCGGAAGGACGAGGGGGACGAAGCCGTACCCCTGGCCGTAGACCGACCAAACAGTCTGATCGGGGAACCGGCTGGGATCCAGCAGGCTGTAGGTCCCGACGGTGATGACGCCGACGAGCTCGATGACACACGATGCCGCCGCGATCCGGCGGGAGCGGGGAGTGGAGACGGCCAACGCGACCGTGGCCACCAGATAGATCACTGCAGCCGCGGCCGACAGCGCGTAGGCGAGCGGAGCCTCGTCGAAGCGGGTGGCCAATTGAACGGCGGACCGGGCACCCGCCGCGACGGTGAAGACTCCGTAGACGGTGATGAGCACCCGGCCGGGGCCGGTCGCGGTTGCCGGAGCCTCCCGCGTCCGCTGATCAGAGGACGATCGGTCAGACACCGATGCCCTCCCATGTCTGCTGGAGACGCACGATCAGTACCGGAAGGACCAGGCATATCACACCGAGGACCGCCGCCCCCCATCGTGACCGCTCGGCCAACCCGAGGACGACGCCGACCGGCGGCGCGATCGCCGCCCCGACGAGATAGCCCACGAACGTACCGAGCTCGCTGTCGGGACGTTCGCCGCCGATCAGTTCTACGACCACGATGACCCCAAGGACCAGGACCGCCACTTCCAGGACCGCGGCTCCCACCAGATGGCTGACATCCATCAGCCGATTGCGGAAC
>CALAED010000164.1 GCA_937891035.1 uncultured Thermomonosporaceae bacterium
GCGGCCGGCCCGGGCCTGGCTGCGGCTGCTGGGAATCTTGGTTCCGGCCGGACTCGTCGTCCTGGTGGTACTGGCCTGCTTCCTCGGCCCGCTGGTCCTGCCGATCCCGCGGCCGACCGGCGGCAACATCCTGGAGGCCTATCTGCCGGCCTTCTCCAGCGGCCATCTCCTCGGCACCGACCCCAACGGCAACGACATCCTCTCGCGCATGCTGTACGGCGGGCGCAACTCGCTGACGGTCGCGGTCGCGGTGAACGCGATCGGCATGGTCATCGGCGGTTCATTCGGCGCCCTGTCGGCCTACTTCGGGGGCGCGGCGGACATGCTGATCATGCGCGTGTTCGACGTGTTCATCGCGTTCCCATCGCTGGTGCTGATCTTGGCGGTGGCGCAGAGCCTGGGGCCGAGCCGGACCAACACGATCCTGGCGCTGTCGTTCTTCAGCATTCCCGCGATGGCCCGGGTCGCGCGGGCGGCCACGCTGAGCCTGTGCGAGCAGCCGTTCATGGCGGCGGCGAAGCTGTGCGGCACGCCCTGGTGGCGGGTGCTGTTCCGGCACATCGCGCCCAACGTGGCGCCGCAGCTGCTCACGTTCAGCATTCTCGGCATGGGCTTGATCATCGTCATCGAGGGGGCGCTGAGCTTCCTCGGGCTCGGCATCGCGCCGCCCGCGCCGAGCTGGGGAAACATGATCTCTGAGGGCCAGGCGAGCCTGTCGGCGACGCCGATGCTGGTGATCTGGCCCAGCCTGATGCTCTTCGTCACCGTGCTGGCCTTCAACCTGCTGGGCGACGCCCTGCGCTCGCGATGGAGTTCCCGATGACGAGCGACCGAACAAGCAGCGACCGAACAAGCACTGCCCCAGGCGTCGGCCGGAGGTTGCTCGAAGTGCGGGACCTGCGGGTCACGTTCACCCGCGGCGGCCGCCGGGTGCATGCCGTCAACGGGCTGTCGTACGACCTCAGCGAGGGCGAGATACTCGCGATCATCGGCGAGTCGGGATCCGGCAAGACCGTCGGCGCCCGCACGCTGATGGGATTGCTGCCACCGTCCGCGCAGGTCTCCGGCTCGGCCATGTTCGACGGCACCGAGCTGGTCGGCATGCCCGAGCCGACAATCCGCCATTGGCGCGGGTCGGAGATCGCGATGGTGTTCCAGGACCCGACCCGATCGCTCAACCCGACCATGAAGATCGGCACCCAGATCACCGAGGCGATCCGGCAGCATTCCGACCTCGATCGCGCCGCGGCCAGGGATCGGGCGGTCGAACTGCTCAAGCTGGTGCACCTGCCGGCGGCCGAGCGCCGGTTCCATGAATATCCGCACCAGCTGTCCGGCGGCATGCGCCAGCGCGTGGTCATCGCCATCGCGCTGGCCGGCGAGCCGCGGCTGCTGATCGCCGACGAGGCGACCAGCGCGCTCGACGTGACCACCCAGGCGCAGATCATGTCGCTGCTGCTCGAGCTGCAAGAGCGGCTGGGGATGGCGATCATCCTGATCAGCCACGACCTGGGGCTCGCGGCGAGCTACGCGCAGAACGTGGTGGTCATGTACGCGGGCCGCGCGGTCGAGTACGCCCCGGCTCGGCAGCTGTTCAGGGACGTGCGGATGCCGTATACGCGGGCGCTGCTCGGCGCGATCCCGCAGCTGGAACGCCCCTCGCACGGGCAGCTGCCGGTGATCTCCGGCCAGCCACCGGACCCGGCGGCGCTTCCCGAAGGGTGCCCGTTCCGCCCGCGCTGCGATATCTCGACCGACAAGTGCGCCGAGGCGCCCCCGTTCCTCGAGCACATGCCGGGTCACTGGTGGGCGTGCTGGCATGGCGAGGCCGTCCACCCCGTCGACCCCGCCGCCGCGCCCGGCGCCTCGGCCTCGCCGGCCGCTTCGGCGGGCGTGGCCGGCGAGGACGGGCGGAGCTAGGAGCTTGCCGATGAGTCAGGCGATCAACGGAACGGGCCACGGAGGGGGCAACGGAGTCGGCAACGGCGGACGAGCCCCCGGCGAGCCGCTGCTCGAAGTGCGCGACGTCGTCCAGGAGTTCGCCGTACGCGGTCCCGGCGGCGTCAAAGGCGCCGTGGTGCACGCGGTCTCGAACGTGTCGTTCGCGATCGGCACCGGGGAGACGCTGGGCATCGTGGGCGAGACCGGATCCGGCAAGACGACGCTGGCCAGGTCCGTCATCCAGGCGCCGCGCCCGAAGTCCGGCGAGATTCGCTTCCTCGGCACCGATCTCATGCGGCTCGGCCGCCGCGCCCTGACCCAGGCCCGCCGTCAGATGCAGATGGTCTATCAGGACCCGTTCGGCTCCCTGAACCCGCGCTGGCGGGTCATCGAGCTGGTCGAAGAGCCGCTGCTCGGGTACGACGTGAAGCCGGCGTCGGCCCGTCGCAAGCGGGTGGACGAGCTGCTCGACCTGGTCGGCCTGAACCCCTCGGTGTACGGTCGGCGGCGTCCGCACGAGCTGTCCGGCGGCCAGTGCCAGCGGGTCGCCATCGCCCGCGCGATCGCGCTGAACCCGGCGCTTGTCATCTGCGACGAGCCGGTCGCCTCGTTGGACGTGCTGATCCAGGCACAGGTGCTGAACCTGTTCGAACGGCTGCGCGCCGAGCTGGGTCTTTCGTACCTGTTCATCTCGCACGACCTGGCCCTGGTGAAGCAGGTCAGCGACCGGGTGGCGGTGATGTACCTGGGGCAGCTCGCCGAGATCGGGCCGGCCGAGGATCTGTATCGCCGGCCGCTGCACCCGTACACCTCGGCGCTGCTGGATTCCATCCCCGGCCTCGATCCGGCCACCGGTCAGGTGCGCCGCCCCGTCCCGCTGGCGGGGGAACCGCCGTCGCCGATCGAGCCGCCGAGCGGCTGCCGGTTCCGGACCCGCTGCCCGTTCGCGCAGGAGCGTTGCGCCGTGGAGACGCCGCGGCTGCGCGAGGTGCTGCGGGGGCGTCAGGTGGCCTGCCATTTCCCGGTGAACGTGGTGGCCGACACGGCCAAGGACTCCGCTGAATAGCCGGTCCCGGAAACGGCTTATGCATAAGCCTCGATTGTCGCGGCCAAGGCTCGGTGTCTCAGCCGCGGCCGCGCTTGAAATTTCACGAGGCGGCCGTTCCGGCTCCGCCGCCGGAGCTCCCCAGCCCGTAGGCCGAGAGCCGCCGGTCCGGGTGGTCCATCATGGCCTCCAGGAAAGCACGCATCCGGCCCATCACCTGCTCGGCTCCGCAATCGTCGATTGCCGTGCGGTCGAATCTGACCTGACCCGAAAGGGCATCGGTGCCCTGCCACAAGTGGAACTCCAGGTCATACCCTGTGTCTACGGAAGCGATATCGGCCGGCTCGATCTGTACGTCGCCCAAGGCGAACCGCGGCAGCCGGGGCTGTAGCGTGAAATGCACCTGGAACAGCGGGATCGTGGCGGGGTCACGGCCCGGGAAAACCTCGTCAAGCACTTGCTCGATCGGCGTTGCCGAGTGAGCGTAGGCCCCGAGGCAAACCGTCCGGACCTGCTCCAACACTTCGCGCAGCGTCATCTCCTCGTCGAGGGTCACCCGCAGCACCACGACGTTGAAAAGAAAGCCGATCATGGACCGTGTCTCGGGAAGCGCGCGGTTCTCGGCCTCACAACCGACCGCGATGTCCTGCTCGCCCGACAGCTCGCTCACCGCCAACACCGTGGCCGCGAGCAACGCCATGAAAAGCGTGACGCCCGTGCGCTGGCTCCACTCCCGAACCATCGCGAAGATGTCCGCACCGAGGTCCATATCGCACGACCCCGTGCCTTGCCGGTGCGGCTGTGCCGGGTCGCCGTCCCGGAAGCACAGCCGGGGAATGCCGGTAAGCCTGGGCCGCCAGTATTCAACATCCCGGCGCGACTCGTCCCCGGTCTGCCGTCGCTGCCAGACCGTATAGTCTCCGTACTGGATCGCGGGGGCTGTCGGTAGCGGCCGGCCGGCTCTCGTCGTGGTGTACAACTCGACCAGTTCACCGAGGGCGACCGCGAGTGACGCGCCATCAGCGATCAGGTGGTGTGCCGAGATGGCCAGCAGCCGCCGGACCGGACTGAGCCGATACAGGCCCATGCGGGCGAGCGGCCCCGCGACCAGATCGAACGGCTCTTGGACGAACTGACTGGCCGTCATCATGACGGCTTGATCGGACTGGCCGCCTGCGGGAAAAACCTGTATTTCGCCCTGCTGCTCGTCGCTGACCACGAGGTAAATACGCTCGCCACCGGGCCGGACTGTCATCCGCAGCGATTCGTGCCGACGTGCCAGATGCCGGACGCTGCCGGCCAGAGCCTCCTCGTCGACTTGGCCGTTCAGCCAGGCGATGAAGAAGATGTTGGTCGCGTCGACGAGCTTCCAATGCGACCAAATCTTGCGAAAACTCGACTCCTGGCGGAGCGACAACGGCACCGGCGTATCAGGAGCTCGCAGCGGGATCCGGGAATGCCTGACAGGCTGCACCGAGCCTCGCTTCCACGCCGCCAGAAGTGCTTGTTTGCTCGGCGGCAGATGCGCACTCGGTGATGGTGTATCACTCATCGAGTGATCTGCCGACTGCACTCAAAGGCCCAGTTCACCTCGCCAATTATCCGCACCGTGCCGAGCCTGTCAAGGAGCCGGAAGTCGTACTTGAGGCGCAAATTTGGATAGCCCGCTTCGTGCTTCAGACTACTTTTCCTGACTGGTTCGCCCGTGACTCATCGGCTAGCGTGGTAGCATGGCCTCCCAGTTGCGCGCGGGTGGACAGGCCGAGGGCATCGCGATCGATTCGATAATTGTGGTCCACCTGGAATGGCGGGTTATTGAACTCGCATTTTGCTTGCTTAGGATAGGCCGCGCCGAGCAGCAGCCGGGGCGCACAAACTGGACGAGACCGGCAGCATTGCGAGCGGGCTTCGCCCTCAATGCGGCTGAAATCTACCCGCATGTGTTCGCCGCGACAGGCGGCCGCCATCATCCGTCGACCGCACAAGAAGAGGTCACGGCACCTATTGCGTTCCGGTTGGCAGCAACGTCCTTGCGCCGGAATCAACAGAAGGGGTTGACGAGTGGGCACCGTGGAAAACCTGGAGTTGGTCGAGCGGCTTACCAAGGCTAAGGAGACGCAGGACTTCGAGACCTACGCGGCGGGACTCGCCGAGCACGCGGTCTTCATGATGGCCGGCGTGCCCGAAGACCTGGGCGGCGTGCTGCGTGGTCGCGACGCCATCATCGATGAGTTCCGGCGGACGAGGGGCCTGAGCCATTGGAAGACGTCCGACATGTTCGGCGACGACAACCACGTGTGCGTGGTCGGCAAGACCACAGTGGAGCGGATGGTGGGCACTGATGCCATTGAAGAGCTCGAGCGAGGCTATGTCACCCACGAATGCGTAGTTTACTGGATCGAGGACGGCCTGGTAGTCAAGTTCATCGCCTATATCAACTGGCTGGCCGCATACATTCAGAGCGGTAAGATCGACATATCGGCGATTCTGCGATGACAACGGCCGGGCCGATGCCCTCGTCCCACCGCATCGACTTGTCCAGCCCGGCCTTCTGGGCGAAACCGCTCGCCGAGCGCGCGGCGGTGTTCGCCGAGCTGCGCCGGTTCCGTGAGCCGCTCTTCTTCCCTGAGCCGGACCTTCCTTTTGTCGAGGCCGGTCCCGGTTACTACGCTCTAGTCAAACACGCCGATGTCGTCATGGCGAGCAGCGATCCGGCTATTTTCTCTTCTACCGAAAGCGCCATCAGCATTACCGACTTGCCTGGTGACTACAACCGGTTCTCCGGCTCGATGATCAATATGGACGACCCGGACCACTGCCGGCTCCGCCGCCTGGTGTTCCGATCGTTCACACGGCGCACGGTAGCGCGGCTCAGTACCCACATAAATGCGGTGGCGGCCACCATAGTGGACGATCTCATCGCGCACCGGGGCGGCGACTTCGTCACCGACGTGGCGGCCCGGCTACCGCTGACGGTGATATGCGATCTCATGGGAATTCCGGCAAGCCATCGCGATTATGTCGGCAGACGTTCCGACGTCATCATGGGCGGTATCGACCCCGACTATGCGGTCGCCGGGGAATCCGGCGTCGATGAAGCCGGGACAGCGAGCCAGATGCTGACGGCCGCTCTCGAGCTGGCCCAGCTCGTCGGGGACCTGGCCGGCACGTACCGCCGAGAGCCGGCCGACAACGTCATCTCCCAGCTATGCCGGCCGGATTCCGATGGCGACCGCCTGACCGATCAAGAGATCGCCTCCTTCTTCATCTTGCTGGTGGTCGCCGGATACGAGACCACCAAGAACGCCATCTCGCACGGGCTGCTGATGCTTGTCGAATCGCCCGATCAGCGCGCGCGTTGGGCGTCGGACTTCGACCGTTACGCTCCCAGGGCGGTCGAGGAGATCATCCGGCTTTCGTCACCGGTCATCTGGATGCGCCGCACCCTGACCCAGGACTTCCAGCTGCGCGACTGCCGGCTTCGCGCGGGCGACAAGACTCTGTTGTTCTACTGGTCGGCCAACCGGGACGAGGAAGTCTTCACCGAACCCCTTCGCTTCGACATCACCAGAGATCCGAATCCACACGTCGGTTTCGGGGCAGCGGGTCACCATTTCTGCCTCGGCGCCCGCCTGGCGCGGGCCCAGATCACGACAATGTTCCGGGAGCTGTTCCGTAGGGCACCGGACATCCGCCCCTGTGGCGAGCCGAGGTTCTTGCAATCCAACTTCAGCAACGGCATCAAGTCCTTGCCGTGCGAACTTACTCGCGCGGGCGAGTGACACCAGGCGGGAGACGGACAGATGTACAAGCAGCAGTTCCGCGAGGAAGACTTCGGCTACATCGCCGCGCTCAGCGACGGGTCCATCAGCCCCTATGCCAAGGGCGCGGCGCACGCCCTCGTTGACTGGCGGGAGGCGGAGCTGGCCCAGCACCGACTCGGTAAGCTCCCCGCTGACGCGCGGCTGCGCGCGCCGATCTTCATGACGCTCGAGTTGACCCTGCGCTGCAACCTCACCTGCACCCACTGCTACATCTCGGCGGGTGACGCACGCGAAAATGAGCTGAGCACCGGCGAGTACAAAGATCTCCTGGACCGCATCCGCGATTTTGGCGTACTCCATATATTTCTCACCGGCGGCGAGCCGACCATGCGGGCCGACTTCGCAGAGCTACTCTGCCATGCGCACGATATCGGGCTGAACGTGAACGTCGACACGAACGGGACCGGCTTCAGCCGCCGCCTGTTCGGGTCGATACCGGATACAACCACGTTTGTCGTCAGCGTCGACGGCATCGACGCCCATAAGAAGATCCGTGGTAATCAGTCGTTTGCGCAGGTCACCCGGCGGATATCGGCGGCGCGTGCGGCCGGCTTCCCGGTACTGACCAACACGACGGTCAACAAGGTGAACCTGCGCGATCTCGTGGCACTCTACGACTGGGCGGAGCGGGAGCGCATCGTGCTGGTCTCGCTGGACCTCTATAACGTCGGACAAGCGGACAAGAACTCCTCGTTCCTGTTCCTCGATCATGACGACATCCCGAGTTACGCCGACTACATCGACCGCAAGGTGCAGTATGACCCGCTCCTGCCGGAACTGTTCGAAGAGACCTTCGGCGGGCCACGGGTCTATAGCAACCCGTTCTTCTATTCATTTTCAGAAGAGTGCATCCGTGCCACTGGTCAAAACTACCAGGGGAACTACTTCTTGTACGTTGCCGCGAACGGTGACGCCTATCCGGACAACTATTACGCCGGCGAGTCCCTCTATCCTTGCGGCAACATCCGCGAACTCGGGCTCCCGCAGATATGGGAACGGGCGCGCGAGCTGGTCAGTGACAGCAACTACACCAGCTTCAACTGCGCCGGGTGCCCGATTCATGAGAACGGTTATTTCTGCGACTTCAAATCGGCCGTGATGTCGATGAACCTTTACGGTACGGTGAACGAGTGCGGCGCCTACGGAATCATGAAAGAACTGATCCTGCTGCGCGAGCAGCGCCAACGTGCCGCGCTCGGCTCAGCGGGCACTGAGCTGCTCCGGCTCTATGACAACTACTGACGGCGGCCCGAGGATCTGGTGAACCACGAGCGCTCGGCGGTCGACCGGCCGGTTGGACAGGTCGACCGGCCGGTTGGACAGCAGGCGCGGACGAGTCTGACGCCCGAGGTGGTGCTTGAGCGGGCGCGGGCGCTTGTGCCGCGGCTTCGGGAGCGGATCGCCGAGACCGAGCGCTTGCGGCGGCTACCTGAGGCGACGATACGGGAGAGCATCGATGCCGGGATCCTCTCCCTGGTGCTACCGAGGTTTTTGGGCGGAGCGGGCGGCGATCTGCGCGAGTATGTGGAGTTGATGCGGGTCCTTGCCCATGGCGATCCGTCAGCTGCCTGGGTGTTGGGGTTCTTTGCCACGTATAACTGGTGGATGGCGCGCTGGCCGGCGGCGGCGCAGCAGGAGTTCTTCGCGAACAACTGTCCGACTCGCGTGGCCGGCGTCGCGAACCCTCCGGGTTGCGCGGAACCCACGGAGGGCGGGTACCTGGTCTCCGGATACTGGGGTTACTGCTCAGGCGTGATGCACGCCGAGTGGGTCGAGGTCATGGCGTCGATCGAAGGTGACGACAGCCCAAAGAAGTTCATCCTGCCGTCGGAAGACGTCGACGTGCACGATACATGGCGCATGTTGGGAATGATCGGCACGGGCAGCCATCACGTCGAGCTCAATCGGAAATTCGTCCCATACCGGCGAAGCTTCGATGTGCGCGCGTTCTTGTCACGCGATAACCCCGGTTCGACCATGTATCCGGAGGAGCTGTACTCATATGACGTTCGTGATGCCGTGACATTCATGATCCCGGCCATCATTTTCGGGACGGCAGAGGCCTTGCTCGAGCTGTATCGCGGCAGACTGGATCGCCGCCGTGAGCTGTTCAGCGGTACCCCGGTGGCCGACACGGTATACGGACAGTTGCGCTATGCGCGGGCGGTGGCGGCGCTGCGGGCCGCGCGAGCGGTCCTCGACAGCGCCGTCGCTTTGACGATCGAGGCGAACGAGAGCAGCGCCGAGAGCATGGGTGACGAGATGCGCGCCCATATCAAACTCGATTGTCTGACCCTTTGCCGCATGGCGTGGGAGTCGGTCGAATTGGGCATCGGCGGTTCCGGCACATCGATGTATCAGTCGGATGACATCACGCAGCATTTCGTTCGAGACATGCAGGTGGCCATGAGCCATCTCACGCTCGATCACGACGTAATGGCAACTCAGGCGGGCGCGATCCTGCTCGGGCGGGCCACCGACCCCGAGCCTGCCCGGTTCTTCCTGTAGACCCCCGCTTTGGGATCAGAAATTTCAGAACTCGATAATCAACGAATCCATGCGCGGGCGCGAGTTATCGGTGTCCGAAACAAGGCGGAAGTCCGGTATTCTGGCCAGCGTGCGATCGAGGATGGTCGCGGCCTCGGCCCTGCCCAGGGCGGCGCCTAGGCAATGATGGATTCCCCGACCCATCGCCAGATGCGGATTCGGTTTACGATCGAATTTCATATCGTTGGGGCAGGCGAACACCCGCGAGTCGCGATTCGCGGCGCCGAAGCCAAGAACCACACGGTCGCCGGCTTTGATCATCTCGCCGCCCACCGCCACGTCGCGCGTTGCGGTGCGCGCTATTATCTCGGTCGGACTAAAGACCCGAAGAAGCTCCTCGACGGCGGTCCGGCGCAGCTTCTTGTCACGTGCCAGCAAGAGCCGGTCTGACGGATGCGAACCCAAATACGTGAATGTATCGAGCAATAGCTTGACGGGCGACGTTGAGCCGCCGAGCAGTAGGGTGGCCGCGATCTCCATGATGCATTTATCGGTGATGAAGTCTGCTGAACTCCTACAGAGATCTCCCATGAGATTGTCGCCGGGAGCGCGCCGGCTTTCTTCGACCGCGGTTACGAGGGCTTCAATCAAGCGGCCCCATGCTATCTCAGCTTTCCTGGACATGGTCGGCTCGACCTGCGCGGCATCCGCCAGGACTGCGGCCAGTTCGAGCGGCATGCCGACAAGCTCGAGCACCATGGTAGAGCACACCATTTGTATTAGGTCATGGTAGATGTCCAATCGCCCGGCGCCGATGTGCCGGTCAAGACACCTATCGGTAAGCTGCTCGATCCGTGGGTTCAGCTTCCTTATCGAAACGCTGGAAAAACGGCTTCGCATGATACTGCGCAGGACGGTGTGCTGAGGAGGATCGAGCTCCAGGGGCGCGGCCGCTATGGGCGATGGCGGGAGCATAACACCGAGATAAGGTGTGGCGCCGGTTGGAAAATCGTGTCGAGATGAGAAGCTGGCGTGGTCCCGAGCGAATCTGTCGACCAGATCATAGCCGGCGACGAACCAGTATCCGCCGTCTCGGCTCCACCACGCCATCTCCGTCCCGTCGCGATGGAAGTAATCGAAAGAGCGGTCAAGCTGGTTGGGGCGCTTGACATGAGCGTCGAGCTCAGCTCCATGCTGTCGGCCGCGCAATCTATTACTCCTCCATACCTAACCGCTCCGTTGTCTCGGCAGCCGATAGGTGGCCGAGACCTGCCCCCGGAAAGCTCGATTCTCTGACCAGACGCGCACGACCCCGGTCAGCATGAGGTCGGACATGGCCTCGCATGAGGTCTCCACAAGAAGGTGCTCCGAACGGTCATCGAAGGACCCCATGTGGGCGCTGAGTTCGAGCGTCTGCGCGCTGAGGGCCCTCAGTCCGCGTTGTGGAGACGCCGACATCATCGTCAGCGGAGGGTACAGATCGCCGACGACCAGCACCTCACATGCCATCGTCACCAAGTCCCTGGCCGCGGATCCCGGCGGGAATCGCACCCAGGCCAGGCGGCGGGGCACGGTTTCCGGCCGGTTGGCGAAGTCGTCATCCCAGACGAGCGGCCGCTGCTCGAGGACACCAGAAAAGGTCATGACCCCCGGACCCAGGCGTTCGTCACCCGTGAGCAATTCGGTCCAGTTCGGCACCTCGGGCGAGGCCGTCGCAAAAGACTGGTGCCCGCTTGCGGACGACAGCCAGGTCGTACCCTGGCAGACCGTTCGGCCCCCTTGCGCGGCGACGGTGTTGACGCAGCACAACGCACTGGATCGGCGCGCGATATCGCAGGATATCTCGACGCCTCCGACCTCGACCGGGTACAGGAACTCCGTCGTCGTGCTGACGACCGTAGGCATCCCGGCCGTCAGACTGGCCGCGCGAACCATCGAACCGCTGAGGATCGCGCCCACCGGGCGGCCACGGTTGTCCCAGCGGAGGCCTACTTCCGCGCTGTATCGTCCATCTTCGCCCTTGACCGCGGTGTCCCCCGACAGTGCTTCGACAGCCTGTGCCATGTAAACCTCCCTGGTCCGTCTTCGGGCGAAGTCGGCCGATGCGTCGAGACGACCGACGATCTCACGGTTTCGCGGCCGCGTCGCGTGCCTGCTGTTCGGTCAGGGTGTCCAGGTGTTTGATCATCTCCGCCTCGACCAGCTCGGCCAGGCCGGCGACGGTGAAGGATCCGAACGCCTCCTTGGCGTCGACCGTGATCCCGAACGTTCTGTTGATCTGCACCAGGAGCTGGTTGCCGATCACCGAGTCGCCACCCAGCTCGAAGAACGCATCGTGTACGCCAACGGCGTCAAGCCCTATCGCGCTCTGCCACAGGTTCGCGATCCGGCGCTCCAGGTCGTTGCGCGGTTCGACGTACGGCCGCGGCAGGTCCGGCCTGGGCACCGCCGCCGGTCCGGCGCCCGCGGACGGCAGCAGCTCACTGTCCTCGCCGACGAGCTCGGCGAACAACGAAAGCCCCGGCCCCCCCGGGTGGTACTGCACCAGGTGGCGAAAGTCGTAACCGAGGGCCATCGCGTGCGCGTGGTCGGCGGCCAGCAGGCGCTCTGTGATCGCGGAGCCTAGATTTGGGTTGATCGTGCCGACCGCCGTACGCAGGGTGCGCTCACCGTGGCTCAGTCGCGCCGCCATGCCGACCTCGGCCCACGGGCCCCAGTCGACCGTGATCGTGCGCTTGCCCAAGCCGCGACGATACTGGACGAACGCGTCCATGGCCGCGTTGGCCGCGCAGTAGTTCGCCTGGCCAGGCGAGCCGAGTAGGGCCGCGGCGCTGGAGAAGCACACGAACCAGTCCAGGTCGTCGCCCGCGCAGCATTCGTGCACCAGCCACGCGCCGAGTGCCTTCGGCGCGAACACCGACCGTACATCCTCGGCCGGCATGGACAGCATCGCGCCGTCCCGCAGGTCGCCCGCGGCATGGACCACCCCGCGCAGGCCGCCGAACCGTTGCCGCGCCGTGGCCAGCGCCGTGGCGATCTGTTCGCGGACGGTGACATCGGCTTGGAGCACCAGCACGTCACCTGACGCGCGCAGCGCCGCCACCGCCTGCTCGGCCGCCGCCGAGGGCGCGGAACGGCCGATCAGCGCGATGGCGGTCGCTCCGCGGTCGATCAGCCAGCGGGCCATCACAAGCCCGAGGTCGCCCAAGCCGCCGGTGA